>JAWVYR010000001.1:0-37687 GCA_033722635.1 Balneolaceae bacterium
AAACCGATCGCGGATGAACTAAAGATCAGCCTGCCGCAGCTGGCACTGGCCTGGTGCCTGAAAAACCCGAATGTAAGCACCGTGATCACCGGAGCCTCCAAGCCGGAACAGGTGCGGGAAAATATGAAGGCGGTGGATGCGGTTGATAAACTGGACGATGCAGTTATGGAAAAGATCGAGGAGGTTCTGGATAACAAGCCCGAAATGGAGAAGGATTTCCGGCGCTGAAATGGTTATAATCAAATAAAAAAGGTTCAGGGATGAAGAAATTCAGCTTTATCGTATCGTATATATTAGCATTTCTTGTTTTTGGGACATTCATTTCTGTTAATGCTCAGCAGTCGATACCCTCGAAACAACAGCAAATCGAGGCAGCGATAAGCCCGGCCCCTCGCGGCATGCGCGATGATGCAACGGTGTACGGATATAATGACAAGGGGCAGTTGATCACTTTGAGGGAGGGATCCAACGAACTGATCTGTGTGGCCGACGATCCCGGCCGGTCCAAGTTTCATGCAGCCTGCTATCACAAGGATCTGGAACCATTCATGAAGCGGGGGCGTGAGTTGCGGGCACAGGGGTTGTCGCGTACAGAGGTGGACAGCATCCGGCAGCAGGAGATCCGGTCTGGCGAACTGTCGATGCCCCGCAAGCCGATGTCGCTCTACTCGCTGAGCGGGCCCGAAGGCGCATTTAACTATGAGACAGGCGAGGTCGTCGATGCCGAGCCGCTCTACGTGATCTATATTCCCTTTGCCACCCGCGAGACCACCGGCCTGTCGACCAGTCCAGCCAGCAAGGGGGCACCCTGGATCATGGAGCCCGGCAAACCCTGGGCCCATATCATGGTGATACCCGGCACCAACCTGGGGAAAGGAAATAATTAGTTCGGGTACGACTTTCCCGGTCAGTTTCTCAGCTGGCTCTGGAACCGCATGATCTTGTCAAACGGTTCGATCAGCACCACAACCTGGTTCCGGCCGGTTTCCCCGTTTATGTTTTTAAAATCAGGTTCTTTGCCGTCATGTGTGCCGACGCCGTAAATGAGTATCGTGGAATCGGTTACCTCGTCCAGATGGTAAGTGCCTGCATTGAGCTGCTCCGGTTGATACGCTTCAAGATCTTCCAGGGTTATGGGGTGGAATGAGCCGTTCCCGTTCGGAATACGGGTAAAACTGCCGTTACCGCCTCCACGGTCATGGGGCAGCAAAAACAGTTCGGCGGCCTGCAGGCCGAGGGTGGAGATCTCCTGGCGCAGGTGGTCGGCGTTCCGGCTTCGCTGCACCGATTGCTCTATATTTGTCTGATGAAAGAGTTGGAAAGCGGTGCCAGCCACTCCAAAAAGCAAACCGGTTAAGGTAAGGATGGCGCCTAAATACCACATCAGGCTTTTGGGTTGAAACCCGTTCGAAAGCTCTCCTGACCGGTCCGGACGGCTGTCCTCACTTGAAAACCAGAGTACCGGCCCGACCACAAAAAACAGGACGATACCCACCAGGGATAGGATCCGGTCATTCCAGTAGGGCCTCATTGTAGGGGTACCGCTCGAGAACATGTTGATCGATTCCAGTACAGATACTCTGTCTGCAATTTCATAGGGCCAGATACCCAAGAATAACAATAAAATAGCTGCAACAGCGAATGATACGATCCATGGCAGCCATCGAATGAATTTAGTTTTCCACTTCATAGCGTACCCCCTCCGGTGTTAAGACGCCCCGGGTTTGCACCAGGCCAGCCGAGCCGTCGTAGTTTTGGTATTCCTCCTGAATGCCTTTGGCAATAGGAGACTGCCCGACCATCACGATACGACCTGGTTCCAGGGTTTCGACAAAAATCATGGGCGATGGATCATCCCGATCCTGCCCGTATTGAAACAGATCGTCATCCCCTATCTTTGAACCGTATTTGCCGGTGAATATCTCCTGCAGGTTTTGCTCCCCGCGCTCATCCTGGGGATAATAATATTCCCGGAGGGTGGTGAGCATCGGTTCCTGAATCTGGGTTTTGGCGATACCGTGAAATATCGTTTCGCGGATATCCATTAAAATCTGCTCCTGCTGCAGACTGCCTCGGTAGTAAATGGCTGCCGATGCGACCGTAAATAGCATCAACAGAAGCAGAACTACACCGATTGCTTTTTTCGACCCGGCTGCCGATTTCCATTCGCCGAGCAGGTATACTGCCAGAAATACCATCGCGGTACCGGACGAGAGCAGCACGGAGGGCCAGATCGACCCGGTTTGGGAGGGGATAAAGAATGCCCCGGTCACGGCCGCCACACCTACAGCGGTCCATATCCATCTGTTCATAATAGCCGTCATTAGATTAATATTTATTAATGGGTCTACATTCAGACCGAATAGAGGGTTCTGCAGTGGGGTAATGGTTCCCGCTCGATGCAAAAAAGGGGCCTGCAGAAGCTCAGATGCATATATATCATCAATTTAGCAATCTTCCCTAAATCCTCAAATAGAGGGTAGATGAAATGACCCTGTATTGGGAGAATCTATAGAAATCCCCTGGCAAAGAAGAGTGCATAGAGCAGCAGAAGCAATAAACCCATCCATCGGGATAATCGGTTGGTCATCATGAAGACGGTGAGCATGACTACGGCAGCGATACTGACCGGCAGGTAGAATTCCAGCACCTGATCGCTGATCGGCAGGGGACGTACTAACGCGATGATGCCTGCATTGAACAGAAAAAACGCCAGTACCGAACCGATCACATTTCCGATGCTGATGTCGGGGCGACCTTTCAGGGCGGCTGGCAGTTCCCGGCCCAGCTCCTCGATGCTCACCAGCAGTGCCAGGATGGTCATGCCGAACACAGTGTCGGTCAGCCCGATGCGCGCGATGATGACTTCGGATCCCTCCACCAGCATCTCGCTTCCCAGGATGATTGCCGCCAGCGAGAGGATCATCAGTCCGAACGATTTCCAGCGGTCCGGGGTCTCCTCTTTTTCCAGCACCTCGGCCACTTCACCGGCTGCCTTGATATCCAGACCCTTGCGGCTGAGCCGAACCAGATAGAGTATCGAAATGAGGTAACCCGCCAGCAGGATGATTCCGTCCAGCCGCGAAAGCAACCCGTCAACGCTGAGGATCCCCAACAGGGCAACAGCAGTTATCGGGATTAACAGGACACTTAAAGAGACCTGTTTGAACTCCATCGGGGCGATCAGCACGGTGATGCCCAATGCAAGCGCGATCGCCACCATCGCCGCACCGATGATGGTTCCCGCCGCGATACCGGTCACCTGTTCTCCGGAGGCCACTGCACCCAGCGCCAGGTTCTCGGGATCGAAGCCGATGAAGATCACGCTAACCAGGAAGGCAGAGACCCCGAATCCCAGGGAGGTGCCCACGGTGCCTTCCACCAGCTTCTCGGAGAAATACACCACCAGTGCAAGACCGGCGATAAAGAGCAGTATGGAGGTGAGCAGATCCATGTATCAAATCGGTTGCCGTCTATAGTGGAATATCATGTGATTACATATTCGCTCAATGTCTGGTAAATCTCCTCGATGAATTTGTTCTTGCTGAATTCAAGCGTCACCGGCTCTCCCAGTCCCGAGAGCCACAGCAGGATGACCCCGCCCGACTCAAATCGGCCGGTGGTATCCATCGAAAAGGTGATGATATTCCGGTAGGGGATCGATTGAAAGGAACGCCTGTTGGTCAGCAATCCCTCCTTGTCCATCAGAATAAGGCGCTTGCCGGTAAATACGATCAGGTCGCGTTGAATCTTGAACGCCTTTTCGATCTCCTCGCCGCGTACCAGGAAGGATTCAAAATCGCGTTCTACCTGTTCCCCCTCAATTTCAGAGCTCTGGCTAAACAGATCGCTTAAAAATCCCATCTTTTCTAAGATCAGTTTGTGTTCCGGTAATCCAACGGCCTATGCCGGTGAAAGGTACCGTTTTAAAGCAGAATTATAAACGCATTATCTATATTCAACGGAAATCTTGATCTTCTTTCCCGATCCCCAAAATCCGATTCCATCGTAACCCGAGAACCCATCCCCCGAGGGAAAAACCGATCATCATCCATGCGAACCAGGCGCCCCAACGGGCATAGTAGGTTTGCCGGTGAATAACGGGTACCTTGTGCCGGAAAGCGGTTCGGGTCCAATAGTCGGTTTCATATTGCACGATCCCCCGGCTGTCGATGAAGCCGGAGATCCCGTTGTTGGCACTGCGTACCACCCAGCGTCGAAATTCGATCGCACGCAGCCTTGCATAGGAAAAATGCTGGATATGCCCGCTGGTCTCGCCCCACCATCCGTCGTTGGTGATCACGGTGATAAATCCCGCACCGTTTCGTACATAGGTGCCCACCCAGTCGGGAAAGACGGAATCGTAGCAAACCAGGGGCGGGGTTTCCGTGTCGTTTACCTTGATGGCGGAGGGTTCTCGTCCCTTGCCGTATCCCTGTATGTCGGCCCAGTCAATCCAGCCGAACAGGTCGACGGCGTTCAGCAGGTGAACGAAGGGGACCCGTTCGACGAGCGGCACCAGATTGTGTTTGCGGTATACCTGGATGGTGCTGTCGGGCTGAAAACCGAGCCCGGCATTGTAGTAGAGATAGGGCTGGGTACCGGAATAGCGCGGCAGGGCCGGCACCTCATTATTATCATCAAACAGATCGAAGTAGGTAGTACCGCTGATCAGGGTGGCTTTCCACGCAATCGCTCTTCTCAACAGCCGGCGCTTTATTTGAAATGCGGTCTGGTTACCGGTGGGCCTTGAATAGATGGAAGAGCGTATTCCGTTTTCAGGCCAAACGATCAGCCGGGTGGAATCGGTTCTGAGCGAATCGGACAGGTCGATTAAAACCTGGGTGGATTGCTCTGCGTTTTCGTAGCCTCCATAGGGTTCATAGGTGTCGAAATTGGGTTGAACCACCACCGTTTCCACGGAGTAGGGGGAGGGATAGTCCACGCTGTAAAACTGGATCAGCGAGACACCCGGGAACAGCAAACCCACCGCCAGAGCCCCCAGGGCAAAATACCGGCTGGAGAGGCGTATCGCATAATAGATCAACAGGCTGACGGCCAATATCCAGAAGGAGATACCCAGATAGCCGGTGACAGAGATGTACTGAACCATTTCGGGATAGTTGGACCATGCGTTACCGAGTGAGAGCCAGGGCCAGGCGAGATCCCAGAGATGGTGCAGGTATTCAAAGCCGATCCAGGCAGCCGGCAAAAGCACGATCGACTCAAGCGGGGAGTATCGGTTCCGAAAAAATTTCATCAGCATGATTGGCAGGGTCATCACCACCGCATTGGCCAATATTGCGGCCACCCCGGCGGCAACATGGGCCATCATCAACCAGTAGGTGGTGATCAGGTTCCACAGCACAAATCCGGGATAGCTCCAGTAGGCGGCCGCCCGCACCGTTCCGCTGAGCTCCAGCAGGCGGAACAGGAGAATCCATGCGGGAAAGACCAAAAATGGAAAGGGAAAGGGCGGAAAACTGAAACCGAGGAACAGCCCCGCCGTGACCGAAAGCAGCCACCTGCTGTTCCAGAGATACCGCAGCATATTTTCAACAACCGATCGAGTCATTCAAGGCTTTTCATTTTGCATTGCTGCCCCACAGTATAGCAACTTTTCCAAATCTCCAAAATAGGGATTGCCGGCGGGGCTGGAACTGTTGCAACGCGGATTTCAGGTGGCTACCGCACCGCTTCATGCCCTTAATCATCATAACCGGCCGGGGCCACAACCAGTACGAATTCCCCTTTCAGTTGGTCACGGTTTTCAAATTCTTTCAACAATTCTCCCAGTTTTCCGCGGACCACCTCCTCGAATTTTTTGGTCAGTTCCCTGGCCACACACGCCCAGCGATCGGATCCAAAATGATTGTTCAGCTCTTTAAGGAGTTTTATAATTCTGTACGGGCTCTCATAAAAAATGATGGTTCGCTCCTCATCCGAAAGCTCCTTCAGCCGCTTTTGGCGCCCTTTTTTGTGCGGCAGGAACCCCTCGAAGAGGTACCGGTCGGCCGGCAATCCGCTGACCACCAGTGCCGATGTGGCTGCATCCGGACCCGGAACCACCGATACCTGATGGCCCCGCTGGTGAGCTTCACGAACCGCCAGGAATCCGGGGTCGGAGATGCCCGGCATGCCCGCATCAGAGATGATCGCCACATCTCGGTTAGCGTCGAGCAGCTCCATCAGTTCGGATAGCTTTTCATGTTCATTATGCTGGTGAAACGGGAACGTGGGGGTTTTGATGCCGAAATGGTTGAGCAGCACGCCCGAGGTTCGAGTATCCTCACAGGCAATATGGGATACGCTCTTCAGCACCTCTACGGCCCGGGGCGACATATCTTCCAGGTTGCCGATCGGGGTGGCTACAATGTACAGGGTGCTCACGGTTCGCGAGAATCATTTTCGGTTTGATAAAAAGTACGGTTTATTATATTGAATTAAAGCGTCACAATGGAGAAAAAGAATCGAACGGATCAGACCAATCCAGGGCAGAAGTTTTCTATGAATCGGAGGTTGCAGAAGATGCTCGACAGCCTGCCTTTCAAGATCGGCACCTTTATGCTGGCGATCGGTTTCCTGATCTGGCTGCTCTACAGGGGGATGCCCGGCTTGTATGAAATGGCCGTCGGGGGACATTCGATCTATGCAAAAGCGCTGAAGTTTGTAGCCCTCCCCGCGTTTATTCTCCTGATGGCATTTCTCATCCTTCAGCTCAGGGATGCGAGCAGGGAGCTGTGGTATCTGATCAAGAAGCAGTTCGCAGATGAAGAGAAGGCCCGCCCGCCGTCCGATATATCACCGGCGAATAAAGATGAAGAAATAGATTAAAAAGCTTATTATCAGAGGCTGTTATTTACTGATTCATTTCAGGTTACGATGGCCAGCCAAACGGCGGTCTGGAACAGGGTCTGGCGGCAGCTGCCCGGTGGGTTGAGGATAGCCGCTGCGTCTCGCAGTTGAACAAACACAAACCAAATATCTCAAAAAAAATTTATGGCAGAATTTAATCCTTCCGGTATCAACCATATCACCGTCCGGGTTAACGACATCAATCACGCCGAAGAGTTCTACGGCGATATTCTGGGCTTCGAACTGGTGAGGAAGATGGGGCAGAGTATGGCGGTCTACAGGGTGGGCGATGAGGACACCATCGTGTTGGTGGAGGCCGAAACCAGCTACGATCCATCCTCCCGGGATTACCGGGTCGACCATTTCGGTTTTTACGTCGATTCACCCGAAAAAGTGGATGAGCTGGCCGAATATTTTAAGGAGCAGGAGGTGACGATCATGAGCGGACCCGCTAACCGAAAAAGGGGGAGATTTGTGTTTATCGCCGATCCGGACGGGAACATGATCGAAATATTCTACGAAGAGAATGAATGATTTTCCTGTTCAACGTTGATGATCGTCGGCGGAATGCAGCCAGATGCCCTTCCAGTGGCTGTTCAATGCAACTTTGACAGGAGTACTGTTGTTTATGCCCTGTGGCATATTATTTGCATAATTTTAGCTAGATGGAAGGATTTTGTGTTAACAATCAGATTCACGAGCAAAAGTTAGATTCATACAATAACTGCAGATGAGTGAAACCAACGAAAAAGTAGACAAGGAAGAACAGGCGGACGGCGAGGAACAGCAGGTTGAAGCCGCAAAACCGGAGGAGAGCCGGGAAACGGATTATGAAGCACTGGAAAAGCAAGAGCTGATAGCATTGCTTGTCGAACGTGACCGGCAGATCGAACAGATCCAGCAGGAGCTTGAGGAAGCCCAAGATGCCCGTCTGAGGAAGGCCGCCGAGCTCGAAAATGTCAAAAAGCGGATGGAGCGCGACCGTGCCAGGATTTTTGAATCGGCTCGTATAAGCGCCCTTGAGGATTTTCTACCGGTCAACGACGATCTGCGCAGAACATTGAAGGCGTTTGAAGGAACCGATGTGGATCAGAACTTCATGGACGGCATACGGATGGTGGCGGACAAATTCGAGGAGGTCCTCAAGCGACACGGTGTTGAACGCATCGACGAGGAGATGGTTCCTTTCGATGTGGATCTGCACGACGCAATGATGCGCCAGAAACCCGAGGATGAAGATGTGGAGAGCGATATGGTGCTGAAAGTGATGGAAAACGGATATCGCATCGGGGACCGTACTATCCGCCATGCAAAAGTAATTGTAAGCGAATAACAACCCTACGACTCCATTATGGCTGATCGTGATTATTACGACATTTTGGGCGTAAGCAGGGATGCGGAACAGGATGAGATCAAGAAAGCCTACCGCAAGAAGGCGATGAAATTTCATCCCGACCGCAACGAGTCGGATCCGGAGGCCGAAAAGAAATTCAAGGAGGCCTCGGAAGCCTATGAGGTACTGCGCGATCCGGATACCCGTGCGCGGTACGATCGCTACGGCAAACAGGGCGTCAACGGCGGCGGTGGATTCCGTGGCGGACAGGGTTTCGAGGATATAGGATTTGAAGATATTTTCAGTCGGTTCAGTGAGATCTTCGGATCCGAGTTTTTCGGTGGCGAAGCGTTTGGGGGTGGAGCCCGCTCGCGCGGACGCCGTTCAGCCGGACAAACCGGCTCCGACATGAAACTTCGAATTAGCCTGTCGCTGGAGGAGATCGCCTTCGGTACCGAGAAGCAGCTGAAGGTGAAGAAACAGGTGACATGCGACCGCTGCAACGGTACCGGGGCCAAAACGGAAAACGATTTCGAAACCTGCGATACCTGTAACGGAATGGGAGAGGTTCGGCAGGTACACCGTACCATGCTTGGACAGATGGTAAACGTTCAGACCTGTCCGAAGTGTAGCGGTGATGGCCGCATTATCCGGGATAAATGCCCGAAATGCAGCGGTGAGGGCCGCTACAAGGGAGAGGAAACGGTAAAAGTGAAGATTCCCTCGGGCGTGTCGAAAGGCAATTATATCACCCTGAGGGGGAAAGGTAACGCCGGAAAACGGGGCGGCGATCCCGGTGACCTGGTGGTTCTAATCGAGGAGGAGGAGCACGAACATTTCGAACGGGATGGCGACGATATTTACTACGATTTGGTGCTCAGTGTGCCGGATGCCGTTCTGGGTACCGAGGTTAAAGTGCCGACACTCAAAGGCAAAGCCAAGGTGAAGATCGACAAGGGCACCCAGCCCGGCAAGTTGCTGCGGATGAAGGAACGCGGCATCCACGGACTCAACAATTCAGGGATCGGCGACCAATTTATCCGGGTGAACGTGTATATCCCAAGTGATCTGAGTGAGGGGGAGGAGGAACATATCCGGGCCCTTCGCGGCAATGAGCATTTCGATCCCTCCAATAAGGAGGATACCGGCAAAGGGTTCTTCTCCAAGATCAAGGATGTATTCAGCTAGCGCTACCCGGACGGGTGCCCTAGTTCAGATTCTTTGTTTTATCTTTCGACTCACGAGCCATCTCCTCATGGTATTCTTTCAGCCGGTGGGCAAGCGATTCATCCTGGCTGCCTAGCATGCGTACGGCCAGCAAACCGGCATTTTCTGCTTTACCGATAGCCACGGTTGCCACCGGGACGCCGCCAGGCATCTGAACAATCGAGTAGAGACTGTCGAGCCCTCCCAGCGCACTCGTCTTGACGGGTACACCGATAACCGGCAGAGTCGTATGGGCGGCAAGCATCCCGGGCAGATGGGCCGCTCCTCCCGCTCCCGCAATGATCACCTTCAGCCCTCTGTCGCGTGCCTTTTTGCCATACTCGGCCATCAGATCCGGTGTGCGGTGGGCCGAAACGACCTGCTTCTCATAGGGAATCCCGAAGTGGTCCAATATCTCGCAGGCTTTTTTCATTGTGGGCCAGTCGCTGTCGCTCCCCATCACTACGCCTACCACTGCATCGCTTTTACTCATAGGTAATTGAATTGATTTGGTTCATCATCGTTGATGGAATATAGAATTCAGAACCCAGAAATCAGAATGCAGGTGCTCAAATCCTGATACCGGCTGTCAGGTTTTGAGCACGGGTATAGACCGTTCCCAGGTCGTCGCCCAAAAGAGTATAATGGCCCATCTTGCGTCCCGGCCGGCTGTCCAGCTTGCCGTAGATATGGAGATGGCCGTCGCTTTGCCGGAGCGCATCCAGCGCCTGGTCGACGATCGCCTGCCGCTGGTCGGTGCCCAGCAGGTTGATCATTGCAACGGCGGGCGCTCTCAGCCCGGGGGCGCCGAGCGGCAGTCCCAACACCGCCCGCACATGATTTTCAAATTGTGAGGTGACAGAGCCTTCGATCGTGTAGTGCCCCGAGTTGTGGGGCCGGGGGGCCGACTCGTTCAGCAGTACCTCGCCCTCCCGGGTCAAAAAGAATTCATAGGCGAACAGCCCCTTGCCGTCGATCGCCTCGGTCGCCCGCACCGCCAGCTCCTTCACCCGCTCCCTTATAGATGCATCGACAGGAGCGGGGGAGAGAACGGCCACACAGATATGATCTTCCTGCACCGTCTGGCAACAGGGATAGACCACTGTACCGGTTTCGTTCCGGGCCACCTGCACCGCCAGCTCATGGGTAAAATCGACATACGCTTCCGCTATAAGCTCATGGCCCGCTTCCCCTCCCAGCTTCACGAAGGCTTTATCGGCTTCCTCCCGATTGCCCACTGTCTCGTTGCCATATCCGTCGTATCCGCCCTTCGACGACTTCAGCAGGTAGGGCCAGCCGTATCGATCGCCGAATCGCCCGAGATCCGCTTTATTTTCAATCCGTTCATAGGGGGTTACCGGAATGCCGGCTTCCTCAAAAGTCTGTTTTTCGATCATCTTGTTCTCGATCATCGCAAATGAATCGGGGGAGGGGTAGATGGGTACACCGCTTTGCCGCTGTGTTTTGCGCAGGATCTCCGAGCTGATAAATTCATTCTCCAGGGTGAGCAAATCGCAGGATTCGGCAAAAGCAGACATCTCCTCCGCGGAGCCGAAGGAGCCGGTCGTGGAGTAGGGGGTCATGAACTGCACGGGTTCGTTTTCGGGCCGGTCGGAATATACTGCCACCTGGATGCCGAATCGGAACGCCTGCAGCGCCGACATGCGGGCCAGCTGACCGGCCCCGAGGAATCCCAACCGAAAGTTGGCTGAAAGAGGATGATTGCTCACTATTATCGGATTTTTAGCGTTATGTAGCAGGGCGCAATGATACTAAATATCAGCTGCAATATGAAGATCAATTCTGCCGGGATGATGCTGCATAGTTGTTTGCAGTTGAAATTTATATCTTCGGCTCAAGAGTTGTATTTTGATTGGTCCGGTGATCATTTCCCGGGTAGGATATACCGCAAGAACAAATTGTCTACATGGATATTGAGGAAAAATTACAGCAGGTAAAGGAACGGTTTGAAGAGGTGACGGCTGCCATGAGCGATCCATCCGTCTTCGATGATCCCGATCGGTACACCGAGCTGACCAAAGAACACAGTGAACTGAAGGACCTGGTGGAGGATTATGACGAGTGGAAACAGATCAAAAGCCAGGTGGAGGATAACCGGGAATTGATGGAAACCGATGAGGACGAGGAGATCGTTGAGATGGCCCGTGATGAGAATGAGGAACTGACACAGCGCCTGGATGAGCTGGAGGAGCAGATCAAATTAAAACTGATTCCCAAGGATCCGGATGATTCGAAAAATGTGATTGTGGAGATTCGCGCAGGAACCGGCGGTGATGAGGCGGCGATATTTGCGGGAGATCTCTTTGAGATGTATCGTCGATACGCCGACAAGATGGGATGGAAGCTCGGTGTGCTCAGCCTGAATGAATCGAATCACGGCGGATTCAAGGAGATCATCTTCAGCCTGGAGGGCAATGAGGTATATGGCAAGATGAAATATGAAAGCGGTGTCCATCGCGTGCAGCGGGTACCGGAAACGGAGACCCAGGGTAGGGTCCACACTTCGGCGGCAACCGTTGCGGTGTTGCCGGAAGCGGAAGAGGTGGATGTGGAGATCAACAGCTCCGATCTTCGAATCGACACCTTTCGGGCCAGCGGTGCGGGCGGGCAGCATGTGAACAAGACCGACTCGGCGATCCGTATCACCCACGAGCCATCGGGGGTGGTGGTGGAGTGCCAGGAGGAGCGCTCGCAACATCAGAATAAGGAGAAAGCGATGCGGATGCTGAGAACACGCCTTTACGAGATGGAGGAGGAAAAACAGCGAAAAGAGCGGGCCGAGGAGCGCAAAAGCCAGATCTCGACCGGCGACCGAAGCGCCAAGATACGCACGTACAACTTTCCCCAGAGCCGCCTTACCGACCATCGGATCAATCTGACGCTCTACAATCTGGAGGATATCATGAAGGGGGAACTGGAGGAGGTCATTGAGTCACTTCGGGTGCGGGACAATCTTGAGAAGCTGAACGCGGTTATGGAGTGATCAAGTTGAAAGTCCGTTCGGCGAGTTACCACTGGATGCCGATCCGATCCGGCATGATCAGTGCAATGATAAACAGTATGGCGATGGAAACCAGCGTCGAATAGAGTGCCGCTCTGCCCCAGGTTGTTTTTTTCACAAAGCTCAGATAACTGTAGCTGATGGTATAGAGAAAAGTAAAGGCCATTGCCGGGATGATCAGTACCAGATCTTTTTCACCTCCCCCGAAATCCACCATCTCGTTCAGTAACAGATAGCCGAGAAGAGCTGTGAACATGGCCGGCCAGCCCAGACCGATTAGATGTTTAAAAAAGGCGTTCATCCGTTTTTCATGGAGATGCAGGTTATCCAATACAGGGATGATAGGAAGCGGGGAGAATCAAGCCCGCTCCCCCCAATACTTTCCGGCCCGTTATTATATCATTCAGACATTGGGTCCGGCGGCTACCAGCTCCTTGCTGGCCTCTTTCTTGAACTGATCGAAGTTATCCTCAAACATTTTGGCCAGGCTTTTCGCCTTTTTGTCGTAGGCCTGTTCATCGTCCCAGGTTTCGCGAGGTATCAGCACCGCATTGGGAACGCCGTCAACCTTTTTCGGTATGGAGAGACCAAAAATCGGGTCCTCTTGAAATTTAGCGTCGCTGAGATTGCCAGAGAGCGCTGCAGTGAGCATGTTCCGCGTGTACTCCAGTTTTATTCGGTTACCCACGCCGAACGGTCCCCCGGTCCACCCGGTGTTGATCAACCAGACCGAGGCATTGTGCTTTTTGATTTTATCGGCCAGCAGTTCCGCATACACCGTCGGATGCAGCGGCATGAAGGGCGCCCCGAAGCACGCCGAAAACGTTGCCTGCGGTTCCGTCACCCCCCGTTCGGTTCCCGCCACCTTGGCGGTGTATCCGCTGATAAAATGATACATCGCCTGTTCCGGCGTCAGTTTTGAGATAGGAGGCAGAACTCCAAATGCATCGGCGGTGAGGAACACCACGTGGTTGGGATGGTTCCCCCTGCCGCTCCTGCTGGCATTGGGAATAAAATGAATCGGGTAGGAGCAACGCGTGTTCTGGGTGAGGCTGGCATCATCGAAATCCGGTTCCCGCTCATCATCCAGGACCACATTTTCCAGGATCGTGCCCGGCATCTGGGTGGTCTGGTAGATCAGGGGTTCACCCTCTTTTGAGAGATTGATCGTCTTGGCGTAACATCCACCCTCAAAATTGAATACTCCGTCTTCGCTCCAGCCGTGCTCATCGTCCCCGATCAGAATGCGGTCGGGGTCGGAGGAGAGCGTGGTTTTTCCGGTGCCAGAGAGACCGAAAAATACGGCGGTGTTTCCGCTGTCATCCATATTGGCCGAACAGTGCATCGCCATCACATCCTGCTTCGGAAGCAGATAGTTCATTACCGAAAATATTCCCTTCTTGACCTCGCCGGAATAGAGAGTCCCGCCGATCAGGATGATACGCTTTTGGAAATTCACCAGGATGAAGGTCTCGGAACGGGTGCCATCCACCTTCGGATCGGCCTTGAAATGCGGTGCAGCCAATACCGTGAACTCCGGCGTATGGCGTTTGAGTTCATCGTCCGAGGGCCGGATGAACATGTTATGGGTAAATAGTGCATGATACGCTGCTTCACTGATCACACGCACATTCAGTCGGTATTTCTCATCGGCGCCCGCAAAACAGTCCTTTACGTAAATCTTTTTGTCTTTTAGATAGCCGACCACCTTTTTTTCAAGGCTTTCGTATATCTCGGGAGATATGGGCCTGTTGATATCGCCCCAGTCGATATCATCGTGAATTTCAGGTACATCCACGATATATTTGTCTTCGGGGGAGCGGCCGGTGTATTTTCCGGTCAGCACACGCAACGCCATATCCTGAGTGAGAATGGCTTCGTCGTTCTTGATCGCTTCTTCATAAAGCTCTGCAGGGTTAAGATTCCATAAAGCCTTGTCGTTATCCTGTAGTCCCAGGTAGTCCAACCCGGTCGAACTTTTAGGATGAGAATTGGTATTCATCAGGTCTGTAAATTTTATAATAATTTCGGTTTAAACGCTTAATATCTACCGCTGCTATAATTGTAAAAACAAGTTTCTATGTATTCGTTCAACCGTGCTAATAATAAGGATAATTGAAGTGAAATAATGTGGTAGATTGTATTACAGTTTGCCCCGGTATTATCCGGCATTTTCCTAATTTTTTTGTGTCAGCCTGTTATTTTTTTGAAAAATATGATTTTATTGGGTGCCTCAATGCAATTTTTTAAATGGTTCCCCATTCAGTTAATGTGATCTAGTAACGTTGCAGGATCAAAAATTGAGCGAAATACTGCAAGTTGTGGTAGAACGCTGCGTACTTCCCTGTAACCGGTAAAAAACATCTTATTCAATCTTATTTCAGTATAAATGGATGAATCACACCTTACCATCGGCCTTCTGCAGATGAGCTGTACTGAGTCACCCGACCGGAACGTAGAGAAGGCAGAGGAGATGGTTCGGGAAGCTGCTTCCAGGGGTGCCGATATCGTCTGCCTGCAGGAGCTCTTTCACACAATCTATTTCTGCAGGGAGATCGATGACACCTATTTCCAATGGGCCGAGACGCTTACAGGTCCGCTGATACAACGATTGTCTGCAATGGCCGCTGATCTTGAAATCGTATTGGCGGCTCCTTTCTTTGAAAAAAGGGCTCCGGGTGTGTATCACAATTCACTGGTTGTTTTTGACGAGCAGGGAGAACGGTTGGGTCTCTACCGTAAAAAACACATCCCGGATGATCCGGGCTTTTATGAAAAGTATTATTTCACCCCGGGTGAGGATGAGTACCAGGTCTATTCCACCTCCTTCGGCAGGATCGGTCCGCTGATCTGCTGGGACCAGTGGTATCCGGAGGCGGCGCGTATTACCGCTCTGAAGGGGGCTGAAATTCTGATCTATCCCACGGCGATCGGTACTCTTCCGGGAGAGGATGCCGAGACCGAAGAGCAGTTCCTGGATGCATGGCAAACCATCCAGCGAAGCCACGCTATTGCCAACGGGTGTTTTGTGGCCAGCATCAATCGGGTCGGGCAGGAGGGAGAGGTGAAATTTTGGGGACACTCTTTCGTTACAGGACCCTTCGGGCGAATGATCGGCCAGGCCGGTGGCGAAGAGCAAATACTGCTGGCAGAAATCGATCTTTCTTCAATCGAGAAGCAGCGCCAGACCTGGCCATTCTTCCGGGATCGGAGGATCGATACCTACGCTCCCATTTTGAAAAGAATGGATGATTGATCGAATAATCGCGGCAATTCTCAGGATAAAACAGTTATACCGTGTCTTCCAACAGTTCTAGCGACCTTCTCATCGACAATCCGGCACAACAGGGATACCGGCTGCCCGCAGAGTGGACCCGGCATGATGCAACGCTGATGATCTGGCCCTCCAACAGGGCGACCTGGCCCGGTGGGAGATTACGGCGGGTTGAATCGGTATTTCTGGATATCATCGAGGTGCTGAGTCGGTACGAGCCGATCTGCCTGTTGGCGGAGAACAGCCGGGTTCGGGATCGGATCAACGGATACTTTTCGGATCGTGATATCGATGCCAGGGAGATCGAAATTTGTATTCAGCCGGTCAATGATGTCTGGGCCCGTGACAGCGGTCCGATCTGTATCCTCAAAGAGGGGGAATCGAACAGTAGCTGTTTGTTTACCGATTGGGAATACAACGCCTGGGGGAGAAAATACCTGCCCTATGAAGATGACAACCGAATTCCTGCTTTCCTGGCCTCACACTTCGGGGTAGACCGGCTGGATCTTGATATGGTGCTCGAGGGAGGTTCCGTTGAGACCAACGGCGACGGAGTTCTTCTGACTACGGAATCGGTGCTGCTGAATTCGAACAGAAATCCGAATATGGGAAAGGAGGCGATCGAACAGCAGCTGATGGATGTGTTGGGGATAGAAAAGATCATATGGCTGAAGCGGGGGCTGGCCGGCGACGACACCGACGGCCATATCGACGATCTGGCCCGTTTCCTAAACAAAAACACCATACTGGCCATGAAGACCGACGATCCTGCGGATCTGAACCATGAAGCACTGATGGAAAATCTCGAAATACTGCGCTCTTCCACCGACCGGCAGGGAAATGAGTTCGAGATCGTGACGCTGCCGATGCCCGAAACCCGCACCGAAGAACCGACGGTTGACGGATCCGGGGAGGTGCCCGCAAGCTACGCCAATTTTTATATCGGCAACGGCGTTGTGCTGGTCCCGATCTTTAACGATCCGAACGACCGCGAGGCGTTGGCGCTCTTGAAGCATTATTTCCCCAGGCGGGAGGTGGTAGGAATCAACTGCACCGAACTTGTTTGGGGCCAGGGATCGATCCACTGCATCACCCAGCCGCTGTACGGCATCCGGTCTTGAAGGGTGTGAATGGTTTTATTTCATTAGTCAGAGGTTCAGGAAATCGGCCTGCTGTTGATCGATGCTGATCTCGGGCCGGTGTTGCCTGATCAGCTGCATGATCTTTGCGATATCTTTGATCCTGAGCGTAAACTGAATCTTGCCGAGGTCGATAAGCCGCTCTGTTTTCCCTTCCTGTTTTTTAATAACCAGGTGATAGTTCGGGGTAAAGTCAAAGAGGGCTTCATCCTCGGAAGGCGGCTGATGAGGGAGGAAGTAGAGTTCTTCGATATCGGGTAGGTGATGCCGTAAGACGGATATCTTCTCCGTCTCCTGCCAGGCTTCGATCTCCAGTTGATCTCCCGAGACCTGGAGCTCGAAGCGGAAGCGGGGCTCCGAAATTTTCAGGATGCCGATAAAGGCTACCACGATAAGCAGCAGTGCTAACAGCTGTTTGTATCCCAGCGTGAACAGGTTCTCCGAGAAGAAGGCGTCGCCCAACAGGTAGGTAGCCGATCCGGTACCGACGATAATCAGTAACCCCCAGATCAGGGTCGGCTGTTCCTCATATACGGTCAACGAGTGATTCATGGGCGGCTGTGGCATTCAGATCAATCCGAAATGGTTAAAATAGCACTAATAAATGGTTTCTATTCTTAATATCTTCCGCGTGCAGCATTCTTGTTTCTAAATCTCTTTTTTATTTCCCGATGTCAACGATAGATCATGAAAATTATGAGGCGGTGATCGGCCTGGAGGTGCACTGCCAGCTGCTGACACGCAGCAAAGCTTTTGCCCCGGTTTCGACGGAATTCGGGGCCGACCCCAACACCCAGGTGACCCCGCTCTGCCTGGGCCACCCGGGAACCCTCCCGGTGATAAACGAGAACCTGGTGCGGTATACCCTGCGGATGGGGCTGGCCACCAACTGTTCGATCACCCGAAAATCGATCTTCGCCCGAAAAAACTATTTTTACCCCGATCTGCCGAAAGGGTACCAGATTTCGCAGTATGAGACCCCGATCTGCCGGAACGGCTATATCGACATCAAGCTGGACGATTATGACAAAAAGATCGGGATCACCCGCATTCACATGGAGGAGGATGCCGGAAAATCGATACACGACCAGGATCCCTACCACACGCTCATCGATCTCAACCGGGCAGGGGTGCCGTTGATCGAAATCGTTTCGGAGCCGGATATCCGTACCCCCCGTGAAGCCTATGCCTACATGAAGAGAATCAAACAGATCGTGCAGTATCTTGAGATCTGTGACGGAAATATGGAGGAGGGAAGTCTCAGGTGCGATGCCAACGTATCGGTGCGTCCACGCGGGGAGAAAGCTTTCGGCACCCGGACGGAGCTTAAAAACATGAATTCGTTCCGGAATGTGGAACGGGCGCTTGAGTTTGAAATCGACCGGCAGATCGAGCTGAGAGAGGCGGGCGAGCCGGTGATTCAGCAGACCCTGCTGTGGGATGCCGACAAGATGGAGACCCGGCAGATGCGTACCAAGGAGGAGGCTCACGACTACCGGTACTTTCCCGAACCCGATATTCCCCCGGTGATTGTTTCGGAAACGCTGCTCGATGAGGTGCGGGAGGAGCTCCCGGAGATGCCGGATGTGCGCCAGCAGCGGTTTGTTGAAGAATACGAGCTCACTCTCGATGACGCCCGTATTCTGACGGAGGATCGCTATCTCGCCGATTATTTCGAGAAAGCCGCGGAAGAATCGGGAAGCGTCCGGACCACCGCCAACCTTATTCTGACCGAAGTGCTTCGAGTATTGAATGAACGCAGCATCAATATCGATGAATTTCCCATCGAAACAGGTCAGCTTTCGGGACTGGTCAGGCTCAGGGAGGAGGACAAAATCAACTCCTCTGCAATGACCAAGATTTTCAATGCGATGCTGGAGGGCGACAAATCGGCGGAGCAATACGCCGAGGAGATGAATCTCATGCAGGTGTCCGACAGCGATTTTATTGAACCGATCGTCGATCGGATAATCGAGGATCATCCCGATGAAGTGGAGCGTTACAGGGAGGGAAAGAAAGGATTGATTGGATTCTTCATCGGCCAGGTGATGCAGCAATCCCAGGGAAAAGCCAACCCTCAGCTGGTTCGTGAGCTGATCAGTGAGAAGTTGGAAGATTGAACGTTTTTTGTTAAATACGCTGATATCCGTTTAGCTTTAGGAATATGGGGATGAACTCACTTTCACGTACCGTTCTGATTGTTGTTCTGCCGTTTTTACTGTTTGCCTGCGGTGAAAAAAAGGAGGAGGCACTGACCACCCACGTCAAGGGCAGAATAACCGTTGCCGACTCGGTTGATGCATCCGGCAATTTTTCAGGTATCGGGATTACCATTATCAAAAAAGACTCAGCCAATGCCGATGCGGATACCCTGTTTCACGAGACCACTGCCGGCGACGGTACATTCTCAGGCACGGCCCGTTTTCCGGAGAAGCGTAGGTATACCATGTTGTTCAGCCGCAACAGCAGTCGCATCGGTGCCGCCAATGTTATTCTGGCTGACGGCGATACCCTAACGGTGTCCGGTGTTCTGCCAGCCCTGGACCGGACGCTGAAGATGGATTCCAGGGAGCACCAGGCCTTGAATACATTTCAGCGGGTCGACCGGCAGTTCAGGCGGGTGTTGGCCTATGCACGCTTGGGTGAGATACCGGCCGACAGCCTGAACGTGGAGCTGGAGAAATGGATCAACATCTACTGGGAAGTTTATGAAGATCATGAGGGTACCATGGCAAGCCGGTTTGCGGCGGCCGAAGCGCTCCGTCTGATGGAGGGGTGGAAGGGCCGGGAGTTGATGCAGCGACTGCGGTCGATACAAGATGATGACGATCTGGCCGGTTTGGCAGCTCGATACGGGAAAGAGTATCTGGCCGAGACACACGGCCTGGATCGCTCGCTGAGCTACCTCGATACCCTCCTGCAGATAACAGAGGAGCAGGATATCAGGATGTATATCCAGATGGAACGGATCAAACTGCTCTACGACAGCGCCCGGACGGAGGAGGCCCGGCAACGCCTGGAGGCCTTTCGGGGCCGGTATGCCCAGAATATGATTGCAAAAAGATGGGCGGATGATATCTCCTACGACCTGAACTACCTTTCTCCCGGTGATTCTATCCCCGATTTCGAATTCCGAGCCAACGGAGGCACCCTCAGCAAGGATTCGTTGCTGGGATCCCCCTATATTCTGGAGATCACCAGCCTCACCAACCCGCTCTATCAGGAACAGTACGACCGAACGGTTGTGATTCACAGCATTTATAAAAATTTTGGATTGGATGTGGTAACGATCCCGCTGGATACCAGCCAGGTGACGGTCGACAGTTTTTTCGAGGAACGGGTCAGGCCCTGGGTTGTTGCTCCGGCGAAAGCGTTTGAGCGGGATGTGCTGCTGAAGACATTCAATATCACCGCGATACCGACCCGCTTTCTGGTTGACCGTGAGGGGCGGATAGTCCGCAAGTATGTGGGGCGCGAGTACAAGGATGTGATACAGGGAATTCAATCACTAATGAAAGAAGAGGAACCCGCTTCATGAGATCATTTTTAATAGCTGGCAACTGGAAGATGAATAAAGGTCCATCGGAAACCCGATCCATGCTGGAGGCGCTGAAAAAGGAGGTTTCGGAGGTGCCGGAATCACTCGATCTGCTGGTATGTCCGCCTTTCGTATCGTTGATTCCCGCTGCCGAAGTGCTGGGGCCGTTGGACAGGGCGTATCTGGGGGCCCAGGATCTTCACTATGAAGAGGAGGGAGCCTACACCGGTGAGATAAGCGCCGATATGATCCGGGAGACCGGCTGCGATTTTGTGATTGTGGGTCATTCAGAAAGAAGGGAATATTTCGGGGAGACCGATGTGGTTGTCAATCAGAAGGTGAAGAAGGCCCTTGAAAAAGAGTTGAAACCGGTGATCTGCGTCGGAGAGTCGCTGGAACAGCGCAAGGCCGGGGAACACCGGCAACTGGTCCGTAAACAGGTGCAGGCTGCCCTGAATGATGTAAAGCCGGAGCATGCCGTACATGTTGTCATTGCCTATGAACCAATTTGGGCGATCGGGACCGGGGAAACCGCAACCCCGGAGCAGGCACAGCAGATGCAGGAGATGATCCGATCAGAATTCGAGGAGTTGTACGGCAGCGAGCTTGCCGAGGCGCTCAGAATCCTGTACGGCGGAAGCATGAAGCCCCACAACGCCGGGGAGCTGCTCAGTCAGCCCGATGTAGACGGTGGATTGATAGGGGGAGCCAGCCTGCAGGCGGAGAGTTTTGCCGAGATCATCCGTACTGCCGAAGATCTATCAAACTGAAAAAGGCAATCTAAGCTACCAACCTATTTAGATGGATATGAATGTATTACTGCTGGGCAGTGGCGGGCGCGAGCATGCACTGGCCTGGAGCCTCAGCCGATCTAAACATCTCAGCAAGCTCTACATCGCACCCGGCAATCCGGGTACCGCCCAGGAGGGTACCAACGTGGATCTTTCCCCCTCCGATTTTGAGGCGGTGGTGAATTTCATCGAAGAGCATGATATCGGTTTGACTGTAGTGGGTCCCGAAAAGCCGCTGGTGGAAGGGATTGTCGACTTCCTGGATGACAAGGGCCACAAGGTGTTCGGACCATCCAAATCTGCAGCGAAGCTCGAGGGGAGCAAAAAATTTGCCAACGAGTTCATGAAAAAAAACCGGATTCCGACGGCCGACTTTGAGTCCTATACCCGGGACCGTTTTGATGAAGCGTTCGCACGGATAAAACAGGAAAATGAGTACCCGGTGGTACTGAAAGCCGACGGCCTGGCCGGTGGCAAGGGGGTTTTTGTGTGCGAAACGGAAGAGGATGTAAAGCACCGTTTTGAACAGCTGAAAGAGGGGAATCGATTCGGTGGAGCGGCCGACACGGTGGTGGTTGAGGAGTTTCTGGAAGGGGAAGAGGCCTCGGTCTTCGTGATCTCCGATGGGGAGACTGCCAAGGTGTTGCACAACGCGCAGGACCATAAGCGAATCGGGGAAGGGGATACCGGATTGAATACAGGGGGAATGGGAGCCTACAGCCCCGCACCGATTATCAACCCGGAGATGCTGGCCCGGGTGGAGAAAGAGATCGTCCTGCCAACCATCACCGCCATGCAGCTGGATGGCAATCCCTACAAGGGAATCCTCTACTGCGGGTTGATGATCACCGAGGAGGGTCCCAAAGTGGTAGAGTATAACTGCCGTTTCGGCGACCCGGAATGCCAGGCGATACTGCCATCGATCAAGAACGATATGCTGAAACTGATGCTGGCCTCTTCCGAGGGGACACTGAACCAGCATATTGTTGAACTTGACGACCAGTACCGATGCTGCGTGGTGATCGCCTCTGAAGGTTACCCGAAAGAGTATGAGACCGGGAAAGAGATCTCCGGCATCGACCAGGTTTCATCCGACGCTTATGTATTTCACGCGGGTACCGCCCTGGCGGATGGCCGGCTGGTGACCGACGGCGGCCGGGTGCTCAATGTGGTGGATTCGGGGGATACCCTCCAGGATGCAATCCGGCATACCTACGAGGAGGTGAAAAAGATCTCCTTCGAGAACGCCTACTATCGCAGCGACATCGGGGTGAAGGGGCTGGCCCATCTGGAGGATTAGAGCTTCCGCCGCTGTTTCAGGACCGCTTTAAAAACATTTTCAGCAGCTCTTCCCGGTTCAGTTTGCCGGTTTGGGTCTTTGGCAGGGAGTCGGCTTGCAGGATCTGCTTCGGCACCTTGTAAGCGGAGAGCCGTTCCTTCAGCTTTAGCTGCAGCTCTTCGGCCTCGATCGACTGTTCGGCTTTCACCGCCACCACCGCCACCACCTTCTGCCCCCATTCTTCATCGGGTATACCGAAAACCGCCGCTTCTGATACCGGTTCGATCTTTTCAAGCTCCGATTCAACCTCAAACGGCGATACATTCACTCCCCCGGTGACGATCATGTCTGATCTCCTGCTTTCGATAAACAGTTGATCGTGGGCATTCATATGTCCGTAATCACCGGTGTTGAACCATCCATCCTCATCAAAAGCCTGGCGGGTCATCTCACTATCGAGGTATCCGTCGAATACCTGCGGTCCTTTCAACCAGATCGTTCCGGAATTGTTGGGTCCGAGTGGAGTGCCGTTCTCATCCCGGATTTGAATCTCATTGGGTGAAAAGATCTCGCCGACACTGTTCCGGGGGGCATAGGTGCCGCTCGGTTTCAACAGGGGATTGGCCGCGATCTGGGCACAGGTCTCGGTCATCCCGTAACTGGATACCACCGGGATACCCCTGGATATCGCTTCCTGTATCAGGACGGAAGATACCGGCCCGCCCCCGAGAAGCAGGGCCAACAGATTTTTATGTACGGTAAACGCCTTCTGCTCCATCAGCTTCTTCAGCATGGTGGGCACCAGCGATGCTACCTGTACGAGTGGGTTCTCCGATAAAAAGGTTGTAATCATCTCTTCATCAAAACTGCTCATACGATAGATGCCGGAACCGTACAGGAGTGAACGCAGTATCACCGCCACCCCCCCGATATGGTTCAGTGGGAGGCAGAGAAGCCAGAAATGGTTTGTTAGGGGTCTGAAGTTATTGGCCGATGCTTCCGCGGCCAGTTCCATCTGCCGGCGTTTCAGGGGCACGATTTTGGGATCTCCCGTAGTGCCCGAAGTGAAGAAGTAGCCGAACACCTTCTCGGGCGTCACCACCGGGGTGAACTTTTGGGCTTTGGTACCCAACGTAAGATTCATCTCCAGCGCTTGATCCGGCTCCAGCAGATCGATCTCTATACAAAGCTCTTCAGGGATCGCTGAGCGGTGGTCCTCATCAGTGAAAATCACCGCGGGAGTAAATCCATCCAGTTGCCGGGCCAATTCATCCCGGGTGGCCTTGGGATTGAAGCAGACGAACCGCAGCCCCAGCAACCAGCACGATGCGATAGCCATTACCTGTTCGTCACGGGAGTTGCTGAGAAAACCGATCGGCCTGGATAGGTCGACCTCGTGGTCGATCAGCAGTTGCAGAAAGAATTCCTTGTACCGGTCCAGATCGGCATAGGTGCGCAACCCATTCCTGGATGCCAGGAAAAGTCCGTTTTCATCCGGCGGATCGAAGTCCGGCATTTTTTGTGAAGATCTACCCATTGATACCTATCGTTCAAGGACTTTCAGCTTCAGTTTTTCCGGGGAAAGTTCAAAAGTTCTGCCCAGTCCGGCACCCTCGGGCAGGTGAAAAAAACCGTTTTCAATATACGCATGATCACTCCAAACGTCTATCTCCAGCAGGCTGCCGGTGTCAAGTCCATGCCCCTGATTCCCGGGACAAAGGCCGGCAGCCAGTGTTGCTGTCATCATTCGTCCGATTCCACTTTCCAGCGAGGTGGTGAAAACGGTCGTATAGTCATGAGTATCAGCCAGCCGTTTTGTTTCAATTATTTTCTGCAGATCTCCCAGTACCATCGGCTTGAAAATCAACACCCCGGCAATATTCCTTTCCAGGAGATCGCCGGTCAAGGGAATATCACTCAGCGTTTCATCCAGGGCGATCGGAATCGGGCTATTTTGCACCAGTTTTTCAAGCACTTCCACCGAGGGATTACGGACCGGCTCCTCGCAGTATTCGATCGGATAGTCCGCTAAGATGGCCAGGTTTTTAACTGCCTCTTCCGCCGTCCAGGACCGGTTCGCATCCAGGCGAAAGTGGATATCGCTATGCAGGTTCGATGCCTGTTTGACAATATTCATTTCCCGGTCGAAATCTTTTCCCACTTTTATCTTTATGGTCTTAATTCCCCGATCAACCTGCCGGCGAATCGTTTCGAGTGTCTCCCTCTGGCTTCCCGCGGTGACCACCGAGTTGATCGGTATCTTGTTGCGGCAGCTGTCGAAGAGGTAGGGGCAGAGGGAGGTGCCGTTTTTTTTGGCCTGCAGATCATGATACAGGGTGTCAAGCGCAAACCGCACCGAGGGAGCGAGCTGATTCTGTTGCTTTAAGCGTTCCAGTTCTTCGTCACCCGGATCCGTCCGGAACAGCCCTTCCAGCCTATCCGCAATCTCCTTCAGCTGTTGCGATACATCCTGCAGGGATTCCCCGGAAAATCCCGGCAGCGGCGCGGCCTCCCCGTATGCTTCCAGCGAATCTGTTTTCCAACGCAGGATAAATCCGTTGCGATAGGTATAGGTTTGCCTGCCGGTCACAAAGGGCCGGGCTAGCGGAAATCGATATTGAAATATCTCCATCATCCGGTCATCCGTAAAAAAGCCCCAGGCTGAACAACAATCCAAAGAGTACCATGAAAAAGGCGGTAAGTTTCAGGGTACGGTTGAGCTTGCTCTTTTCCTTTTCGGTCCAGATTACATAGACCAGGTATCCGGCTACCGGTAAGGCGAACAGCGGCAGCAGTATGATCGGCCGGTAGGAGAGTTGAACGTAGAAATGCAGGGGAACGGCAAATGCCAGCACCATCATCACCAGGTACTCCCAGCGCAATGCCTGCTCACCCAGTAGGACGCCCAGTGTATTCTTGCCGGCCGGCCGGTCCTGTTCGATATCCCGCAGATTGTTGACCACCAGGATGTTGGTGGCCAGCGCGCCGATCGGTACGGAGGCCCAGAAAGAGGCGGCTGTCCACTCGAGGGTGTTGACGTAATAGGTACCCATGACGGCTACAATCCCGAAAAAGATAAACACGAAGAGATCGCCCAGCCCGTTGTATCCGAGCGGGTAGGGCCCGCCGGTATAGAGAATCCCGAACAGCAGAGAGAGCAGACCTATCAGCAGGATCACCCATCCGGCATGCCAGACCAGATACAACCCCAGTAAAAAAGCCAGACCCATGGTTAAAAAGGTGGCATTACGCATCTGAGCGGCACTCAATTTGCCCGATGCGGTTGCACGTTCAAAACCGATGCGCTGCTCGTTGTCGGCTCCCTTGATGAAATCGAAATAGTCGTTTGCAAAGTTGGTACCGATCTGAATGAGAAAGGCGCAAATCAGTGCCACGCTGCTCGCGACCGGATCGAATTGCTGGTTTTTCAGGGCCAGCGAGGCTCCGACCATGACCGGCGCAAAGGCTGCCGGCAGGGTTTGGGGACGGGCCGCTTTCACCCAGGTGATAAGTTTATCGGTATGCAACGATCAGGAGATTCATGAAATCGAATGTGGAAAAATCGAGAGCATAAATTAGGGAAATTCTAAGCTGCTTAAAAAAACAAACTCAAAGGCTGTTTCGGTCAAAATAAATTAACTGATAGGCGGTATTTGTCGACTAATGGCTTAGATATTAAAGTTGTAAAATAAATATGCCTATAATATTAAGATGTTAATAATTATTTGACTAATTTATTTGTGTTTATGATGCTCTTTACTATATATTTTACGCGTTGAAATTCATTGCAGACAAACGACTAACTAAATCCACACTATATCCATGACTAAAGCATTCAGACGTTACGACACCCTTGCCGCTGCCCGAAACTGGACGCCGGCGACAAACGGCGACCGGAAAGTCGGTTCCATGAATATTACCGAAATATTCGGGGAAAATACCCTCCAACTGGATGATCTGAAGGAACGGCTTCCGAAGAACATTTGGGATGACCTGAAGAACACCATTTTTGAAGGCGAACAACTCAATCCTGATGTGGCCGATGCCGTGGCTGTAGCCATGCGTGACTGGGCCACGGAAAAAGGTGCCACCCATTTTACCCACTGGTTTCAGCCCCTGACCGGACTGACCGCCGAGAAGCACGACAGCTTCATCACCCCTAACCAGGGCGGAGGAGCTATAGCGGAATTTTCCGGCAGCGATCTCATTCAGGGCGAGCCCGACGCCTCCAGCTTTCCCAGCGGTGGATTGAGGCAGACCTTTGAAGCTCGCGGGTATACCGCCTGGGATCCCACCTCGCCCGCTTTTATCATGGAGAATCAAAATGGATCCTATCTCTGCATTCCCACCGCTTTTGCTTCCTGGACCGGCGAGGCGCTGGATCACAAAACCCCATTGCTGCGCTCGGTGGAGGCGCTTGACAAGCAGGCCAAGCGCGCGCTGAAGCTGTTCAACACCCCGGCAAAACGGGTGACATCCACCGTCGGCTGCGAGCAGGAATATTTTCTGATCGACCAGGAGTTTTTCTATCGCCGGCCCGACCTGATGACCGCCGGCCGTACCCTGGTAGGGGCCAAACCGCCCAGGGGACAGGAGCTCGACGATCACTATTTCGGCACTATCCCCGAACGGATACTCTCCTTCATGCTGGATGCGGAAAAGGAGTTGTATAGACTGGGCATTCCGGTCAAAACCCGCCACAACGAGGTGGCTCCAAGCCAGTATGAGATCGCTCCGATTTTTGAAACCTGCAATGTAGCCGCTGACCACCAGCAGCTGATGATGATCACACTGAAGCGAGTCGCACGCAAGTATGGTTTGGAGTGCATGCTTCACGAGAAACCGTTCGACGGCGTGAACGGCAGCGGCAAGCACCTGAACTGGTCATTGAGCACCAGTGACGGCATGAACCTGCTGGATCCGGGTCACAATCCGCATGACAATATGCAGTTTCTCTTTTTCTTCGCTGCCGTATTAAAGGCAGTATATGATCATCAGGATCTGCTGCGCATCTCCATCGCGCACGCCGGGAACGACCATCGGCTGGGTGCCAACGAGGCGCCTCCGGCGATCATATCGGCCTATGTCGGCGAGCAACTCAAGGATATCGTGAATCAACTGCTCAGCGGCGGCATCAAGAAGGAGTCGAAAGACAGCGGATTGCTCGGGCTCGGTTCTCCTGTGCTGCCATCGCTGCCGAAGCATGCAGGCGACCGCAATCGTACCTCGCCTTTCGCCTTTACCGGCAACAAGTTTGAATTCCGGGCGGTGGGATCCAGCCAGTCGATCTCCTTTCCGATCGTTGTGCTCAACACCATCGTAGCCGAGGCACTGGATGAGCTTTGTACCGATATGGAAAAAGAGCTGGAGAAAAATGACTCGCTGGAAGATGCGCTGGCCGTGGTGCTCCACGATTCGCTGTCCGAAACCCATGACATCATCTTCAACGGCGACGGGTATTCGGAGGCGTGGAAAAAAGAGGCGGAGAAACGGGGATTACTCAACCTGAGGACCACCATGGATGCGCTTCCGCTTTTCTCCTCCGAGAAAAACATCGAGCTGTTCGAGAAGCATAAGGTGCTCAATGAGCGGGAGATCCATTCGCGCCTGGAGATCTGGGCCGAGCAGTATCTGACCACCATCAATATCGAGGCGGATACCACCGAATCGATGGCAAAGACGATGATCTATCCGGCTGCTGTTCGCTACCTGAACGAGTTGGCGGAAAATGTCACCAAGATCGATGGGCTGGGCCTGGCCACTACCGGGCCGTCGGCCATGCTCAACAAGATCAATGAAGGGCTGAACGACCTAAACAAGGCCCTGGAGGATCTGAGGGAAGCGGTGGTGAGCACTAGCAACGGCGAGGATGTGGTCGATAAAGCGACACTGGTGAAAGACCGTGTGATCCCGGCCATGAACGAGATACGGGATTCCGTTGATTACCTCGAGCGGCATGTAGCCGATGACTACTGGCCGCTGCCGATCTACCGCGAGATGCTCTTTATCAAATAATCAAACCAACTCAATCCACCCCGTCCGGCCACTAGTCCCCCTTTCGAAGGGGGTGCCCTGACAACAGTCAGGGCGGGGGATGTTACAGCGGCCGGGAGGGTATAAAAGTACAGAAAAACCTGTTAGGACCCGTTCAAGCGCAAATCCAGCGCCTGGACGGGTTTTTTTATTTATTGACCAACCGGCATCAAAACCCGGTACCGCAGTTGCCTCCTCCCGAAAATCCGAAGGAGGATCCCCCGCTGTCGGTTTCCACAAAAGTGATTCCCGAATTCAACTGCTCAGCGTTTTCGGGATCCATTCCCGCCTCATCATCGAACTCGAGATCAAACAGGTAGACCTTCAGTTCATCGAGATTACCGGTCTGAATCTCAAGTCGGGTGAGGAATTGTGATTGGAATCGCTCCGAGGTCAGATGTGCAATCTGATTCATATTTGAGGCAGCCTCGGCATTCATATTCAGCTCGTTATTTTCTTCATATTCCGGCAGTTCGTGGTACGTCGGCACTTCTGCCACTTTGATTTCACCGGATTTCTTCTCGGCATCCTGGGCCAAAGCAGTGGAGGAGAACATGGCTAGGATTACCAGGGGAAGGAGCAGTTGGAGATATTTCATGGCGGTGTCGGCTTGGTTAAAGATGGTTCTACACGAAAGATAGTTTAAGGTCAAAACAAATCTATCACATATTCATGTGATGAGATGGTTTATTCATTGCAATTCTTACTTTCTCCACCCGGGCGCTAGTCCCCCTTTTGAAGGGGGTGCCCTGACATCAGTCAGGGCGGGGGATGTTACAACGGCCGGCCGGGTAGAGACAAAGGCATCTACCTGTAACCGGGCCGACCGCAAATCCAGCGGGCGGACCGGATTATAAGGAGAGAAATTATGTGGAGATCCACGGAAACTTCTCCCAGTCCGGGTCCCGTTTTTCCAGGAAGGCGTCCCGCCCCTCCTCGGCCTCCTCGGTCATGTAGGCCAGCCGGGTCGCCTCGCCGGAGAAGATCTGCTGGCCCACCATCCCGTCGTCCACCAGGTTGAAGGCGTACTTGATCATCCGGATCGCCATCGGGCTTTTGCCCATGATCTCCCGGCCCCACCGGAAGGCGGTCTCCTCCAGTTCTTCAAGGGGAACCGAGGTATTGCGGGAGAAGACGTGATTGGGTTCGGTGGATAGGTACGTCGACTTATTTGGTGATATTGAGCCGAACTCCCTGACTGTGTTGCCGGGCAATCTTTTAGCAAGATTGTGAGTCACTGGCTGGGCAGAAAAGAATTCGACGATCGATAATACAGCGGTAACGAGACTGTGCTGTTCAGAGTGAAAAAGTTTTTCCCGATTGGTGTAACGACCAAAAATTATTCAAATATTTTAGGCATCTGTTATTTCTTGGCGGTTAATAGCTTACATATTATGAAGATTTATCAAGCTATCCCGAACAATGAATTAAACTTGCATGTAGTGTTTTTTTTTTTCAACTATGACATAGGAGAATAAGTATAAAAGATTTCAGCAGCAGGAGTTTGGTGAGATTTACGAGAGCGTCAAAAAAAATGACAATCAGGAAAGAAAATGAGAACTGCAACGATACTGCTGCTGTTGACCGTTACCGCCTGCGAATTGCTGGGCGGAGCCGACGAGGGTCCGCCTCGTACCATTATATATTCGGCTCAAATTGAAGATGGCACCTTCCAGATCTTTTCGATGCGCGAGGACGGCTCGGGCGTCCGTCAGCTAACCGACGAGGAGTTCGGATCGACCGAGCCGGCCTGGAGCCCTGATGGGGCCCGCATCGCCTACGCCCGTGGGACCGGCAGCACCGCAGGAAAGGCCCTGTGGGTGATGGATGCCGACGGGGGCAACAAGCAGCCGCTGGTACTCAACCCCCAAACCGGTAATCCGCAGATGGGCAACCAGCCGGCCTGGAGCCCGGACGGCATGAAGCTGGCCTTCGACCGATGCCTGAACTGTGAGCTGGGAGGAAAGAATTATGAGGTTTTCGTGGCTGATCTACAAACCGGAACCATTGACACCTTAACCAATCATCCGGTGGAGGACAGCCACCCCACCTGGAGCCCTGATGGGCAACAGATCGCTTTCACCTCCAACCGTGATTACTTCGATGCGGATACTATGCATTTTAGAGAAGAAATTTATACAGTGAGCTCCGACGGTACAAAGCTTCAAAGACTCACTGATGCAGGGATTTCCAGAGACCCTATTTGGAATCCAAAAGGGAATACCATTGGATTTGGGTCCAACGTTGGCTCATCATTGGGACTATTTCAGGTGGAAGTACAATCTGAGGAAATTTTTGAAATTAAGGTGGATTTTCCTGAGAGATTTCTGCTGGTACCTATGGCTTGGTCATCAGATGGTCAAAATTTATTGATAATTGCAAGAGATCAATCTACTCCAGAAGATTTTTCTATGTACATAGTTGATACAGAAAATGGCCAATCAGAATTAATTCCCTTAGAACCGAAATTGATTATAGGCGCCGACTGGTTTACAGATTTTGATAACCAAAATTAACAGGAAATAATGATAAACGAATATGCTTTCTCATAAAGCATAACTCAAAACCATTAATAAAAGCCCCCGCGGTCGCTCCGCACTTTGCTAAAAGAACAACGGAAGCATTCCTGCAGGGGCCTGGTGTGTATATGCTCCCGGGTTCGGGAGCATACCGCACCTCCAATATAATCAAATTAGTTGGAGGTTTCATTATGAAACGATTCATTTCACTATTTACCCTGCTACTGCTCACCTTAGCAGCCTGCGATTCTCCGGTGAGCCAATTGGGCAGTGACAACAAGACTTCGATTGACAACCCTGAATCCCGGCATTCCTATCATTCCTCGTCCGCTCCGGATGACTCTATGCGCCAGGCGCTCTGGCAACAGTTCAAAATCCGGTACGGCCCGGAATGGAGAATCACCTGGGGCGACAAGACCGGAACGCCGCGAACGGTGTTTTCCGGAACGACCCAACCTGTTAAGGGCGATCCCGAACAGGCTGCCCGGGAGTTTCTGGCGCAAAACCAATCTCTGTTTGGTATGCGTAAGGATTTGGCCGATCTGAATCTGATCGAAGTCGATCTTTCTCCCCGTGGTAACCGGCATGTACGCTTTCAGCAGACCTATAAAGGTACTCCCATATATGATGCTACTTACCAGGTACATATCCGCCCCGATGGACGCATCGATATGGCTAATGGTCACTATTACCCCAACATTGAAGTGTCAACCGATCCTTCGGTATCGGCTGCTTCTGCTATACGAACGGTGGAGGCCGACCTGGGGGCTCAGACAATCCTGAAGGAAATTCCTGTAACCGAGCTGATGATCTTCCGGAATCCCAAAACAGATGCGTTTGCACTGACCTGGCGGGTTGTGATTGCTGAAAAGGGACTTCATTGGCAGTATTTCATCGACGCTGCCAATGGGCAGGTCTTGGAAAAGCTGGAAATGTCCACCTCCATTACGGGCGACGGCGATATTATCCAGGAAACCTCCTGCACGACTCCGAACCCGGTAAACAGAGATCTATTCCGGTTGTTTGGTAATGGATATCTGGAAGGAACTTATGCCAACGTGCATAATGAAGAAACCAGCCGGGCTTTTTCTCAGAATAACAGCTTTCAGTATGCTGTGGACAATACTCACTTTGAGGAGGTGAATGTCTATTATCATATCGATACATACCGCCATAACTATTTGGATAACATCGGCTTAGCGGGTGAAAAAATCGGCAGCGATCTGGATCTGGAGGCGTTTGTGCATGATCCGATTTATGATGCTAGTTATATTTTTAGCCAGGAAGCTGTTCGCTTCGGTGATCCGCCTGATTTTGCCCTTCAGGATGAGGTGATCTATCATGAGTTTGTCCATGCTGCCGCGGATGCAGTAAACGGTAATCACCGCATCGATCCCTGGGATGATGAAGAAGGAGCGATCGGCGAAGGTACCGCCGATTATTTCCCCGGCTCATTTACAGGCGATGCCCAGATAGGGATTTGTGTGTTGTTCAATCCCCGGGATATGGAAAATCCTGATATTGCAACCTACGAAGATTATCTGAATAATTTACCTGTAGGTGAACATGAAGGCGGCGAATTCTTTTCAGCCATTTTGTGGGATCTGCGCAATTCGGGAGAAATATCATCCCACGACGCCGATGTTATCATCTTTGAGGCGATCCCCCGGTTGTCCGGAGCTCCAGACTTCATCGAATACCGCGATGCCATGATGGCGGTAGATTCTGATATCAATTCTGGAATATTTAATGACCTGATTCAAAACACCTTTGCCGATTGGGGCGTTGGAGAACATGTGGTTTATGAAGTCACTATCACGGGACCGGGTTCTGTTAACAATGGGGAAAGTGGTACCTGGTATGCGAATTCAGATAATGGTGTTTCTCCATATTCCTATGTATGGTATACCCGTTCCAGTTCAATGGATCCCTGGACACAGGTAGGTACCGGTTCTTCGTATTCCCAGGCTGTATTAAGTGATTTCGAGTTGAAACTCGAGGGTACAGATGGAAATAGCGATACGGCCACTGATCTACACTATGTGACAAAGCTGTGTGATCCATGCGACTGGACTTGCCCGTGTTCAAATTAATTTAATTACAACTGACGGGTCAGGTGGAGATCCAGGGAAACTTCTCCCAGTCCGGGTCCCGTTTTTCCAGGAAGGCGTCCCGCCCCTCCTCGGCCTCCTCGGTCATGTAGGCCAGCCGGGTCGCTTCGCCCGAGAAGATCTGCTGGCCCACCATCCCGTCGTCCACCAGGTTGAAGGCGTACTTGATCATCCGGATCGCCATCGGGCTCTTGCCCATGATCTCCCGGCCCCATTCAAATGCGGTCTCCTCCAGCTCCTCGTGGGGCACCACCGCGTTCACCATCCCCATCTCATAGGCTTCCTGCGCGGAGTAGTTGCGGCCGAGAAAGAAGATCTCCCGGGCTCGTTTCTGGCCTACCTGGCGGGCCAGCAGGGCGGATCCGTACCCGCCGTCGAAGCTGGCCACATCGGCGTCGGTCTGCTTGAAGATGGCGTGCTCTTTGCTGGCCAGGGTCAGGTCGCACACCACATGCAGGCTGTGACCCCCGCCTACCGCCCAGCCCGGCACCACGGCGATCACCACCTTGGGCATAAAACGGATTAGCCGCTGCAGCTCCAGCACATTCAGCCGGGCGGTTCCCCGGTCATCCTTGTACCCCGACTTATCGCGCACATTCTGATCGCCCCCCGAGCAGAAAGCGTATTTTCCATCTTTGGGGGAGGGGCCCTCGCCGCTCAGCAGTATGACGCCGATCTCCTGATCCTCCCGGGCGTTCAAAAAGGCCTCGTACATCTCGAAGAGGGTTTTCGGGCGGAAGGCGTTTCGGATCTTCGGGCGATTAAACGCGATTCGGGCGATACCGTCCGCTTTTTTATAGGTGATATCCTCGTATTCTTTTACGGTGGTCCAATGGATGCTCATATCGACTGATTGTTTGTTAAAAATGAACGTATGGTGGAAACAAATTCTTCCGGCCTTTCAATATGCACGCGGTGACCGGTTTTATCCAAAATATTTAATGAACTTTCAGGAATCAGGCGGTGCATCTCTGAAAGGATTGCCCGATATTTCTTATCCTCCGCACCGCCGATCAGCAGCACCGGAATGGGCAGCGAAGATAGATGACCCTTTACGCCCGGCATGGAGCCGGTGCCGAATCCTCGCAGGCTGGCAGCCATATATGTCGGATCTTGATCACGCTGTATCCGGGAATAGGTTTGCAGCAATTCTTCAGCCACGGGAGCCGTGGAGTCAAACAGGGACAGCTCACCCCAACGATCCAGGAATACCCCAAAGTTCTTTTCGATCTCTGTCGCCCGCTTCTCATCTGCAGCCATTCGCTGTTCAGCTTCAGCCTGATCCTCGAAGCCCGGGTTGGCACTTTCCAAAATCAAACCGTCCAGGTAACCGGGATAAGCAACGGCAAATTGAAGGGCCAGCCGCCCACCCATGCTGTACCCGTGGAGAAACAATGCATCCGCATCCAGAAAGTGAATGATCTGCCGCAGATCACCGGCCTGCATCGGTGTTCGGTAGCGGTCGGGATCTCGGCTGCCCCCGGTACGGCCGTGACCCAGCAGGTCGACGGTAACAGGATTGCAAAATTCGGTCAGCTCCTCAATAAGATGGGAAAAAGCATTGGAACTGCCCATAAAACCGTGCAGCAATAACAGGAATGGCAGGCCCTCCTGTTGATGGATGGTCAGATGATAGTCGATGCCGTTGCTGGTGAGCTGCATCATCTGCTCCATTTCCAACAAGCCCGGCGCAGCTCCATCGAGGCGTCCGGGTCGGTCCGGCATTCGATGATATGGATGCCCGGTACCTTCCTGAAGGAATCGAGGTTGATATCTCCGAGCTGGGGCTTGCGCTCTATCCGGTGGTACTGCAGCCCGTGAGCCTCAGACAGTTTTTTGATATCGGCATTTTGCGGCGTCTCAAAATATTTCCGGAAGTAGGCCTGGTGTTCAGCGATGGGAAGCATCCTGAATATGGTACCGCCCCGGTTGTTCAATATCACCACGACCAGCGGGGCTTTCAGTTTATCGTGATTCAGCAGGGCGTTGGCATCATGGAGAAATGCCAGGTCCCCGATAAAGAGCAGTCCGGGCTGCCCGGAGTCGATCGTTGCTCCAATCGCCATGGAGGTGATCCCGTCGATGCCGCTGGCTCCACGGTTCACGTAAACCGGCTGGCCCCCGGGGGATCCGAAAAGGGGATAATCCCTGACGGGAAAAGAGTTGGACAGAAACAGGTTCCAGTGGCCGGGCACCTGCGTGCTGATTGTATGGAAAACATGGCCGTCCGTGAGCTTATCGGTATCCGCCAGCATTTTTTCCCTGGCGTTAACAAAAGAATCGGATCGTTCAGCCCAGATCTTAAGCCATTCGGTATTGTTTGCTCGGGGGATGGTGTCCAGATCGATCGGGCGGTTGTTCCATTCGACCCGGATATCAGTAGAGAAGGTATAATCCTGCCATTCATCCAGCGAGGAGAAATGTATCTGAACAGCGTCCGAGTTTTCCAGGAGATGGTTCACGATCTTGCTGACCGGTTGCCGGCCGAATCGAAGGATCAGGTCGGGGGGGTTATCTTTGATGAACGACTTGTCCTGAAGCAGGTTGTCATATCCCGCAATACGGTTTTCCGACAGCGCTGCGATACCGGGATCGGCGAGCAGCGGGGCACCGATATGCTCCGCCAATTGCAGGGGAGCCTGTTCGTTTTCAAAGGGGTTCAACGGCCCCGCTATAACCAATGCTCTGTCCGACTTCTCCAGTCGTTCATGTACACTTGGAAAAAGCTTCATCGGCGACCGGTCCCGGTATAATTCAGTATGCTGAATCTGCTCATTATCGAGCGAGAGGTCGATATCGTTTTTGATCGTTTCTACAAAATGGGGGTCCGGTTCCAGCGGCTTGCGAAAGGGGAAATTGAGATGTACCGGCCCGTTGCGGGCGATCGAGACGGTGAAGGCCTGGTCTGCAAGCAGTCCCAGCCGTCTAAAATCAGCGGAGTCGGCTACCGGTTCCCCCACCTCATGGAACAGCACCGGATAATCGCCATAGAGTTTTAACTGGTCGATCGACTGGGACGTCCCGATTTCCCTGTGCATCGGAGGCCGGTCGGCGGTAGCTACGATCATCGCTACACCCGACTTACGGGCCTCGATCACCGCCGGGTGGTAGTTAGCGGCAGCGGTGCCCGAGGTACAGATAAGCAGAGCGGGCTTCCCGGAGCTCTTTCCGATTCCCAGGGCGGTGAATGCAGCCGACCGCTCATCCAGGGTCACATGATCGTGCATTCCCTTGTGAACCGCAGAGGCAAGGGTCAGGGGGCTAGAGCGGGACCCCGGGGAGAGGATCACATGCCGAAGGCCGCACCGGTGTAGTTCGCGTATAAAAATGCTGGACCAGTAAAACGCGAGATTGTTGGGTGAGATCTCATCCATGGCCGTTCATGGCCGAAACCATCGGCATAAATTTCAGTTGGCTCTCCTTCCATTCTGTTACGGGATCGGAATCGGACAGGATACCGCATCCCGCATAAAAATGGGCCGTGTCATCCTTGATAATACCGCTTCGGATCGCCACGGAAAACTCCCCGCAGCGGTTTAGATTGAGCCAGCCGACCGGCCCGGCATACCAGCCGCGGTCGAACTCTTCGAACCTGCGGATATAATCCAGTGCCTGCTTACGGGGATATCCGCCGACCGCCGGAGTGGGATGCAGGCTACTGATGATATCCAGGTACGCACTTTCTTCTTTCAGGTAAGCGGTGATCGGAGTGAACAGGTGCTGTACATTCCTGAGTTTTTTGACACCCGGGCGATCGGGATAATCCACATTCTTGGAAAAGGGTTGAAGATTGCGGGCGATCGACCGGACCACATAGCGGTGTTCTCTCAGATTTTTGGGGCTGTTCAACAGCTGTTTTTCCATCAGGGCATCTTCGGTAGCTGATTCTCCCCGCGATATGCTTCCCGCCAGTCCGTCCGTCAGAAGCAGACGGTTGTTGAGATAAGCCAGCCGTTCCGGCGTGGAGCCGATGAAAGTGCCAGAATTCTTCTGGTGGATCAGGAAGGAGTAGCAGTTATGATATTGGTTGCGAAGCCGGTTGAGCATCAGGGTGGGGGATATCGGTTGTTTTGATCGGGCGGTAAACCGTCGTGCAAGCACGATCTTTTCGAATGATGCCTGCCGGATCTCCTGTTTGACCTCATCAACCATTTTCATCCACCGGTTCTCGATCTCCTCCCCGTCAGGATCGAGGATCCATCCGTTTTCCATCGACCGCTCCAGCACCTCGTCCCGGTCCATGTTCAGGGCCGGTAGCAGCTGTTCATGCATCTTTAGAAAGTGTCTTTTGAGCTGTTCCGTGGATAATCCGCGGTCCTTCCTGGCGGTGAGCGTCAGCAGTCCCAGTTTTCCATCCCTGATAAAGAGCCATTCGGGAACCGTCAGCGAAAAGGCTCCAAATCCCTTCCAGATCGGTTCCTCAATCTGATCGAAAAAGGAACCGCCGCCCAGAAAATGGATTCCGCCGTAGCGGTGTTGGATAGGAGAGAAATGATGGGTACGCTTTTGCACCTCTTCGATCTGTTCCTTTAGTTCTAAAATTCGGTTGTCTCCCCCTGATCTCAGACGGATCACCTCTCCGCCGGC
>JAWVYR010000002.1:0-31924 GCA_033722635.1 Balneolaceae bacterium
AATAAAAGGGTATGATCAAATAGCCCATTCTAATAACGTTTTATCAGCCCAATAGAAGTCAATCAAGCTCATTTTTTTATAATTCTTCCCGGCAGCACTGCACGGGTCAAAACCTATGGGTGTAGCGCAGCTTGATCGTACCAGTACTCTGGAGGGTAGTGAATCGCCCCTCATCCTGCAGCCAGTTGTGATTGTAGACCAGAAACAGGTCGGAACCGGGCTGTATGATCCACCGAAGGCGGTTGTTCATGCCCATCACGTCGCTCAGGTTGTCGAACTGGATAGTGCTGGTGAGAAAGATCGAATTTGTAAAATCGAAATTGCCTTCGAATCGCAGCAGATCGGTGGAAAAATTCCCTTCCGCAAGATTGATATCGGTGTGAATATATTCCGGGGCTAGTTCGATACCGGGTAAAGGGCGTAGGTTTATTTCAAATCCATATTCATCTTTACTGCCCGACCAGAATCCGCCGGTTTCGATATTTACTTCAGCCGAGACAATACGATACCGGGCCGTTTCGACGGAGGTGCTGAAGACCCAGTTGATGTAGCGGTCGACCGGGATGATGATGCTTCCATCCCGTTTTATGTCGAAAGGTTGTTGCAGGCGCTCATAGTCTCTGGACAGGTTGATTCGCAGCTCGTCGCCCGTGGTCAGGCCGACCCCAAACAGGGTGAAGGTCAGATCCTGGGTCATAAGGTTAAAATCAAGATCGGTCAGGTGTTCATACCGTATCCCCCAACGCATCTGCTGGATCAGATCGCTTTTATCGAGCTGAGGGGTAAAATCGATGGAGGGCTGAAGCCGACGGAACGCGTTGCGGGGGGTGAATCCAACAGCCGGACTGAATGTTTCCCCGAATTCCCGGTAGGAGACATGACCCGACCAGGGTTGGTTGGGAAAATTCAGACGGATACCCCGAGAGGAACGATCCCACACATTGGTGGAGTCGACACCGGAAAAAGGGGTATTGTGAAATACGAAAAAGGCCTGAAACTGCAGGTTCTTGTTTGAAAGAAATCTGGAGGTGCTGTATTCAAGGTCGGCCCCGAATGTATGCCGGTCCTGCAGCGGGGGCGATAGCTCCTCATCATCTTTGGTGGATCGGCGGGTATAGATGACACCGACGGTACTTTCCGCTCCGATATTCTTTTTCACGCGGGCTACGGTAAAATTTTCCGGGTTGATAAAATTGGTTTCTCCCGTTCGAACGTGAAGCAGCGCCATGTTATATCCGCCGGTGGTGCCGAGGATGCGGGCGCCATAGGTGATCGGTACCGGCTCGCCGCCCACCAGCCCGATGCGCCGGCTGAAGAAGGGATTGATGCCGCTCCGGGGGGCGAATTCGTAGATATTGGCTCCCTCAAGGAAGAAGTCGCGTTTTTCCGGGAAGAAAAGCGGGAAACGGGTAAGGTTGATTCGGCGCTGGTCCACTTCGGCTTCTGCGAAGTCGGTGTTGAAGGTGGCCGAAGCTTTTACACCGGGGCTGATGCTGTAGTTCACATCAAACCCCCCATCCACGCTTGTGGATATATCTCCCATATCGTTGATTCCGGCATCTTCTCTCCGGGCGATGCCGTAGGGTACTACCTCCAGCCCGACGCCCTGGGAGATATCGGAAAGGCCGCTGAGAATCCCGGCATCCTGCGGCCGGAAAATTCCTTCCCCTCGGCGGTAACCGGTCCACAGTACGGTTTCATTTTTACGGCGGATCACCCGCTCAAGATTGAACCCCCACCGGTCGGTGGCAGGGTCAAAATTCATGGTTCTGAAGGGTATTTTCACTTCGGCCGACCACCCGAACTCGCCGATACGGGTTTTGGCATCCCAGATGCCGTCCCAGTTGAGATTTACGCTTGTGCCCTGGCCGATCGTAATCAGGCCGTCGGTCCGAAGCGCGTTGGGATTGATCTCAAAGAAATAGGCATTGCGTTGATCAAAGAAGGTGTCGAATATCCAGGTAATTTTTTCGTCCGATACAATTCGAGCATCCCGGCGTTTCTGGTAGGCCTTGATCTTCGACGGTTCGCGGTCGTAAAATATCATCCCCATGTAGAGGTGATTCTGATCATAGGCGATGCGAACGACGGTTTTTTCGGTGGCCGGTTCTCCCTCCTGTGGCTCCTGCATGATAAAACCGGTAGCTGAATCGGTACGGCTCCAGAACTGCTCCTCGACCCAACCGTCGAATATAAAGGCCTCTGCGTTGCTCAGCCGGTATGCCTTTATCTGCCGATTTTCACGACCTTGGCCCGATGCAGCGGTGGTTAACACCACACAGCAGAACAGCACGAATACAGCTGCTCTCAGCCTGGATAAACGGGTTTGCAATCTCATTGGCATGATATTCTTCTACGGTTGTTTAATAGAAGATATACCCTTTAGATGCAAACTGCATGGGAGAAGTTGACAGGCACCAACCGGCAGTAGACTATTTGGAATCGTTCTCTGCCGGGATTTTTTAATATCAAATGGCTGTATCGGCTTTACGCTGATCCAGCGAATATTTCCCTCCGCCGGTGAACAGCAGTACGACGAATATCACCAGAAAAAGAAGTGCCTTTTCCTTGCGGCTGAACGGATCACCGAAGTGGGCGATAAATGCGGCAGTAGCCATATTAAGCACCAGTATGAACGACGCCAGTCGGGTTTTGAAACCGGCGATGACCAGCAGGCCGCAGAAGAATTCTGCAAACATGGAGAGCACCAGCGAGATTTCCGGTCCCAGGCCGATCGGATCGGGAAACCGAAAGTCGCCGCCCACTACCTTCATGAATTTGGGATAGCCATGCGTCAGGATAAGCCCCCCTGCTCCGAGACGCAGCAGCAATATCCCTATATGGCCGTAGATCGAAGAAAGCTTGGATGATAGGAATGCATTTAGTTTTGACATGTTCTTTGGATCAATTATCTGAATTGGTGGTTGAAGTATGGTGACGTTTCAATATTGAACTATTAAAAAGAAAATTTACATACTATCATTCCCGCTTGCCGTCCTTTTACAAAATTTTGAATAAGGAGAGGTATACAACCTGACCAACAAAGCTATCGATGACCGGCTGTTGTAAGTTTGCCAATCCTTTTTGATTTTGATATATGCTTACATGACTCATGTAAATTGGATTTCCATAATTTGCTTGTACATACAATTTTATAGAAAAAGCCCTTGTCCGCCGTCAAATCGATACTGCTTTGGATCGGAGTACTCAGTCTGATACTGCTTTGGCTGCCGCTGCTGGCGGTGGTAAGGTTGACCGACCGGGACCCTGCCCGCTATCGGACCGGCCGAATGTTCCGCAGGCTGGGCAAGTGGATCACGAAAATCAATCCGGCCTGGAAGATCACCATCGCCGGCCGGGTGGATCTGGATGACCGGTCGCCTTATGTGGTGGTGAGCAATCACCTCTCCAATGCCGACATTCCGGTGATCTCCAACCTGCCCTGGGAGATGAAGTGGGTCGCCAAAAAGGTGCTGTTCAAAGTTCCCGTGGTAGGATGGATGATGAAACTGGCCGGCGATATACCGGTCGACCGGACTGATCCGCGGCGGCAGATCTCCACGATGAAAAATGCGGTCTACTATCTACGCAACAACTGCTCGGTGATGTTTTTTCCGGAAGGTACCCGTTCGCGAAGCGGTAAGCTTGGACGGTTTACCAAGGGAGCCTTTCATCTGGCGGTCAAACAAAACATACCGGTCGTTCCCCTGGTAATCGACGGTACACAGAACTGCCTCCCCAAAAATAGCTGGAAATTCGGAGATGCGCCCCACATACGGCTGAAAGTACTGGATCCGGTATCAACTAATGAGCTTGATGCCGACGAGGTGGATGCATTGATGGAAGAGGTACGAAATATGATACTGAATCAGCTGTCGGAATGGCGCGGGGCGGAACCGGAATTGATCGATGCCACCGCCGGGAGATGATCAATGGGGCTCGTTAGCGCTCTTTGCCAGCCAGGTATCAACTGACCACCGGTCTTCCCTTCGCGGCACTGCGAAGAGGATGACCAGCAGTATGAAACGGGGTAGGATATGGGTGGTGATATCGAAAAAGGGCTCTTTCAACAGGTGTCCGTAGGTGACGACCACCAGCAGAAATCCAAGCGTAACCAGCACGGTCATCACCCGAAGTCCCAGCAATAGGAATACACCGGCTACCAGTTCAATAAAAGGGATGACATACCCCGCTCCATATAACAGCCACTGGGGGATCCAGTAGTTTTTATATCCTTCCACAAACAGTGTGGCGGCATGGATATCGGCTCCCATCACAAACACTTTTTGCCATCCGGCCATCAGGAATAGCAGCCCCAATAACATTCGGGAGAAAAAAGAGATCCAGCAAAAACCGCTTTTCGACAACGGATGATCCATCAGCTGTATTTAGGCGCAGGTTAAAATTCAATGTCTTAATTTACCGGAATAGTGCAATATCCGAAAATTTTATATCATCTTACCTATTGGTTGGTGAATTTGAATAACAGTGCAGTTGATTTATGATCTATATATTGATGGGGGTATCGGGCTCGGGGAAGACGACAGTCGGAAAGCGACTTGCCGTCAGACTTGACCTACCCTTTTACGATGCCGATTCTTTCCACACCTCCGCCAATATCCGAAAGATGAAGGCCGGCGAGCCGCTCAACGACCAGGACCGTTTTCCCTGGCTGCAACGGCTCTCCGCCTATATCGATCAGTGGCGCGATGCCGGCGGGGCGGTGCTCGCCTGTTCCGCTCTCAAGGAATCCTACCGTGAGATGCTGTCGGGCGGGAACCCCGAAGATGTGACATTTATCTACCTGAAAGGTTCAAAAGAGCTTATCAAGCAGCGAATAGAGAGCCGTGATGAACATTTTTTCCCGGATGACCTGCTGGATTCCCAGTTCGAGGCACTCGAGGAACCGGCGGACGGCATTACCGTTTCCGTCGACCAGGAGCCGGAAGCGATCGTTGATGAGATTATGAATAACATTGAATAGGTTTCCTTCCTGGTGATACCGGTTCGGGAATTATTCTTACATTGACGATGATATTCTCAACTGTATTTGAAGAGCCGTCCAAGGCCCGACAGTTAAAACGATAACCTGAAATGAGAAAATCGGATATAGGGGTATATGGCCTGGGAGTGATGGGCCGAAATCTTGCACTGAACCTGGAGGAACAGGGATTCAGGGTATCGGTTTTCAATCGTATAGCGCCCGAAGAAAAGAATATTGTCAGGGAATTTCTGGAGGCGGAAGGAAAGGATAAAAATTTTTTCGGAGCCGATTCGGCAAAAGAGTTCATCAATTCCATAGATCTCCCCCGAAAAATTTTGTTGATGATCAAAGCAGGAACGGCGGTTGATGAGGTGATCGATCAACTGATACCGTGGGTGGATAGCGGCGACATATTGATCGACGGGGGCAATTCCTATTACGAGGATACGGCCCGTCGGGTGCAGCGACTTTCATCGAAACAGATCCATTTTGTCGGGATGGGAATTTCGGGAGGGGAGACAGGTGCACGGGACGGTCCTTCTCTGATGCCGGGAGGCAGCCCGGAGGCCTGGAATCCAATCAAAACCATACTGGAGTCGATAGCTGCAGAGACCCCCGGCGGCGATCCCTGCTGTGCATGGATGGGCCAAGGAGGGGCCGGCCATTTTGTGAAGATGGTGCACAACGGAATCGAATATGCGGATATGCAGTTGATGGCCGAAACCTATCATCTGTTGAGGCAGGGCCTGGAGTTTTCTTCCATCGATATCGGTGAATTCTTTGATAAATGGAACCGCGGGATATTGGAAAGCTACCTGATGGAGATCACCGCTGATATATTTACCGTCCGAGATGATTCGGGAGAACCGTTGGTGGAGAAAATTTTGGATGCAGCCGGCCAGCATGGTACCGGCAAATGGGCAGTGAATAGCGCATTGGATCTTGGTGTGCCCACTCCGTTGATCGCATCGGGGGTCTTTTCACGGATCATCTCGGGACTGAAGGATCTGCGTTCGGGCGGGTTGACCCGACTGATGGGCCCCCATCAAAGTATGAAGTCCGCGCCGTCGGAAGTGCTCGACAACCTGGAAAAAGCACTGCTTGCAGCCCGGATCCTGGTACTGTCCGAAGGTTTTTTTCTGTTGAAAGCAGCAGGTGATACATACGGCTGGAGCTACCGCCTTGATCGGGTCGCCCGTACATGGCAGGGGGGATGTATCATCCGTTCGCAGCTGCTGGAACCGGTAGAGGAGGCCTATCTACTCGATGCAGACCTTCCCCACCTCCTGCTTTCGGAATATTTCATGGATCAACTGGAGGAATCGATATCGGGCTTGCGATCGATTGTGAAAGAGGCGATTGATGCCGGGATCCCCGTACCCGCATTTTCCGCGGCAATCGCCCAGTACGATGCGCTTCGATCGGAGTGGCTGCCGGCCAATCTCATCCAGGCGCAAAGGGATTATTTCGGAGCTCACCGGTATGAACGTATCGATCGGTCCAGAGGCACTTTTTTCCATACGGAATGGAGAAACCTGGCCCATCAAAATCCTGAACAGCAGGATTAATCCCATGGCTGAAATTTTACCATGAACCTAAGCAGATTCTTATAAAATGGAATCTTATCAGCTTTTAATTTCTACCTTGGTGGGCATTGCCCTGCTGCTATTTCTGGTGACCCGCCTGAAAATCAACGCCTTCATCGCGCTCCTGATCACCAGCATGGTGGTAGGTATCGGAGCGGGGATGCCGGTGGGCGATATCCTGACCAGCATGCAGGAGGGGATGGGAGGAACGCTCGGGTTTGTAGCCACGGTGGTGGGGCTGGGCGCAATATTCGGGCAGATTCTGGAGCATGCCGGAGGTGCCGAGGCACTGGCCCGAACCCTGTTGAAAAAATTTGGTACCGAGAACGCCTCCTGGGCGATGATGATCACCGGATTTATCGTGGCGATACCGGTGTTCTTTGATGTCGGCTTCATCATCCTCGTTCCGCTCGTCTACGCGCTGGCCCGGGATACCGGCAAGTCGCTGCTCTATTACGGCATCCCCCTGCTGACCGGCCTGGCGGTCACCCACAGCTTTATCCCTCCAACGCCCGGCCCTATCGCCGTTGCGGATATCCTGCAGGCCGACCTTGGTTGGGTAATCCTGTTTGGATTTATGATCGGCATACCGACGGCGATTCTGGCGGGACCGCTCTTCGGACGGTATATCAGCCGTAAAATTCACGTCGAAATTCCAGAATACATGGATCTCGATGAAAAGGATGCTGATGAGGAATCGCTACCCTCCTTCGCGCTGATCTGCAGCATTATCGCCATCCCGTTGCTGCTGATTCTGTTAAACACCCTGACGGAGGCGCTGGTGGGTCAGGAGGTGATCACCGAAGGATGGTGGACCGCTCTGTTTACCTTCATAGGCCATCCTTTTGTAGCGCTGACGATCGCTGTCTTGATGGCGATCTACTGGCTGGGCACCCGCCGCGGCAGTACCCGTGAGCAGCTATCTGAACTGAGCATGGAGGCGTTGAAACCGGCAGGCGTGATCATCCTGATCACCGGCGCGGGCGGAGTCTTCAAGCAGGTGCTGATCGACAGCGGGGTCGGGGAGATGCTGGCTCAGACGATGTCGGATCTGGGACTGCCGGTGATCGTCTTGGCCTACCTGATCGCCTGTGCGGTGCGTATTACCCAGGGCTCGGCCACCGTATCGATGATCACCGCAGCGGGTATCGTGGCCCCGGTGATCCAGGAGTTCGGCCTCTCCGAACCGGATAAGGCATTGGTAGTGCTGGCGATCGCTTCTGGGGCGACCATTCTTTCCCACGTCAACGACAGCGGCTTCTGGTTGGTCAACCGCTACCTCGGAATGACAGAGCAGGAAACTCTGAAATCATGGACCGTGATGGAGACGATCATATCGATAGCTGGTTTTACCCTGGCGCTGGGACTGAGTTGGATTGTGTAGTTACTCCCCCGGCCGTTTCAAGTAAAAAGATGTGCCCGGTTATCGTTCGAGTATTTCAAACCGGTGTTGTAGTGTAGTCCCATTTTCATCCACCAAGGTGAGAATGTGAGGGCCCGGTTTCGGATTCAGTGCCATCTGGTGGGTTTCCCGGGTTTTACCGACGAACACCTCATCCACATGCCAAAAGATGGTTGCTTTGGCTGACCTGTGGGCCACTTCAAATACGGTGTTACCGGGTGATCCGTCGAGCTCTTTCGGCACATAAATTTTTGAACTGTTGATAGGGTAGATTAGCTCCATGGCAGCGATCGCTTCAGCGGTATTTCGGCACGAGGCAAGATAGGGAGGGAGCGTTTGATAGGAGGGATGATTCATTCTGTAAAACCATTCCTGGGAAGGAGGCAGCACGAAACGGGATTCGGTCCTGATATCGGACACCGGCATGCAACGGCTGTTAACCCGATGGGTACCGGACGAATTGAGATGGACCAATTGATGGTAAGGGCAGGCGGCAGTTTGCAGCCCGGGTTTTTGGACCGCTACCGTATCGATCGGTTCGCAGAATGGGCCGGCACGATGCCCGCTTTTCCTGCAGATACCGATCTTCTGCATCGCATAGAAAGGCTCCCGGAACCAGCTCGTTTCACCGACTAAGCCGAACAGATCAAAAAGTATTGGCCCGGCAGTTTCGATACCCACCAACCCGGGCCGTCCCTCCCCATCCGCATTTCCGACCCAGACGCCGATCACATACTCAGGGGTGATCCCTACCGCCCACCCGTCCCTGAAGCCGAAACTGGTTCCGGTTTTCCAGGCTACTTTCCGGGAGGATGAAAACTGTCGCCAGTTGATCTCCGTATCCGGACGTTTCACATTCACCATCGCTTGCAACATCGACCAGACGGCACCGGGATTAAGATGAAATGTATCTGACTTTTTAGAAGCACCGGATTGAGAATCGCCATCCAGAATCAAACTCATTTTTAAACCGGAATACGATTTAGTTTGCGGTACGTTAGACCGGTATCGATTCATAAAATGAGCGAACGATCCGTACATCTCCGTGATATCCCACAGGGTTCCTTCCGCTCCACCGAGAATCAGGGATAGGCCATAATGTTCAGGGGGGTGGTACAAGGTGGTTATGCCAAGCTTTTGCAGATAGTGGTGAAATTTCGGGACCCCATACTCCCTCAGCATCCGCACCGAAGGGACATTCAGCGAGCGGGCGATCGCCTCGGATGCAGGGACTGCGCCGTCGTAGCTGAGGCTGAAATTTTTGGGGGCATAATCGGAGATTTGGGTGGGAATATCGGGTACCAGCATATCGGGAAGTAGCGATCCCTCATTCAGCATCAGCGTATAGAGGGCCGGTTTCAGAATGCTGCCGGTGCTGCGCGGCGCGGCAATGATATCCACATCGCTGCCGTGTTCCGTTGCGTTGTTTTCGGTGTTGCCGATATAGCTCAACACCTCTCCGGTTTCCACATCCAGGATCAGGGCGGCCGCGTTATGAATCTGGTTTCTCTTCAGCATTTGATGGTGCCGATCAACCACCTTTTGGACTCTTCGCTGAAGCCCCCGGTCCAGCGTGGATCGGACCTGGCTGCCGTGATATGATCCGGTGTAGAATCGATTCAAAAGGTGCGGTGCCTCCTGAGGCAGCGGAATCGTTTTTCCGGGCAGCGGCTCTGATTTGGCCAAAGCTGTTGTCAGGGAATCTATAGCGTGTGATAGGTGCAACCGATCGAGCAACCGATCCCGTTTCCGCTTCAACTTAGACCGGTTTCTGTCGGGATGGATAATGGCCGGACTGTTAGGAAGCACCGCCAGCGTCGCCGATTCAGCCCAGGAGAGCAATGAAGGGGGACGGCCGAAATAGCGCCATGATGCTGCCTCCAGGCCTACCACGTTCCCGCCAAAGGGAGCATGAGCGGCATACAGCGCCAGGATCTCATCCTTGGAATAGGCCAGTTCAAGCCGCACAGCCAGGAACGCTTCCTTGATTTTTTCCCATACCGTACGGGGTGGATTATCTTTTGAAAGCCGGATCACCTGCATGGTCAGCGTGCTGCCGCCGCTAACGACCCGTCCCGCTTTTATGTTCTGTTTCAGCGCCCGCGCTATGGCCAGGGGATCGACGCCGGGATGGCTATAAAAACGCTGATCCTCAAATTCCAACAAAGCCCTTCGGTATTTGATGGGAACCGCATTGCCGGGGGGAAATCGCCACTGCCCGTCGGTTGCAATTTTTGCGCCAAGCAGGTTCCCTTGGCGGTCCTGGAGTACGGTTGAATAGGGTTCATCGAACAGCGGATCGGGCAGTGAAAACCAGAACAGAATGAATGAAGCAGAAAGCAGCAGACAGAGGGCAGTCAGGTAAGGATGGGACCTTACAAAAGAAATTGCCCCGATTGTAGCCTGCCTTTTCATTACGATGGAAGCCTAACTTTTTTTTACAACTAGTTGGAATCCTCTTTATCAGGTAACTGCACTCTTACCCAGGTGCCGGGAGTCCGCGCGTTGATCGACTCGTCGTACATAGCAGAAGTCGAAATCGTCGGCAGGTAATACCGTCCGGTATAGCTGGAATTCAGCATGATGCGGAAGGTTGCACTTCTATTGGATCCCAGATCAAAATAGGTGTAGACCCGGTCGTCTCGGATATCCTGGTAGTCGGGCCTGGATGTCGGTTCCTTGAACTTGATATCATCCATGCGGGTATTGCGGATTTCCCATCCGGAGGGAAAGATCTGGCTGAGAACCAGTTCGTCGTAGCGTCCTTTTGTTCCTGGATTCCTTACCGTCACCTCGGCGATGAAGTCCATGCCCTGATCCAGGTTTTGCGGATTCACCTCGGTGCCATCCGGTGTCAGGTACCGCACCTCCTGCACCAGGAAGTTGGAGGCGGCCGTTTTGTCGCCGATCAGGGGGATACCCTCCTGGATCAGCCGGGCGAAAACGATGCCGTCGCTGTTGTTGGTAACCTGGACCCGCTGATTTTCTTCGTCCGGTATATCGAAAGGAATCTGCGATATCGGCGCCTTGGACTGGATCGAACCTTCCCCGGCGTTCGTAATATCGTACTGCACCTCGACCACCTCCGCCCCTTCCGCTATTTGCAAAAAACGGGCTACCGCGATCAGGCTGTAGGCGGTGGTCTGAGTGCTCATCCATCGGCGTTCATTCAACGCTTCCGCGACCTCTTTCATCAGGTGAGCGGCCTTTTCACGACGGTCCATGATGCTGAGGGTCTCCAGTATCATCGCCTTGTCGCGTATATGTGATCCGTAGGTATACCGGAGCTGTCGGTATCTTGAAATCTCCGTCGTCGCATTTTTGACCAGATTGTCGGCAGCTTCGGGCTGCCCGGCGAGCACGTAGGCTGCTGCAAGCCGCCACAGCGCCTGGACCGTAAGCGATTCGCGTTCTCTCAGCCGGTTCATCGCTCCCAGTTCGGGAGTGTTGTTAAGCGCCAGCGTGTAGAGTCGATAGGCCTGGGTCAGATCGTCATACCGGCTACGCTCCTTGTTAAAGCGCCAGTTCACCGCGCGCCGTCGCTGATAAACAGCCACATTGTCCAGCAGATCCGAGGGCACGTAATATCCCTTCTTCTTGGCTTCCAGCAGAAAATGAAATCCGTAGTTGGTACCCCACTCGCTGGGATAGTGGTGATCCGGCCAATACCCGAGGCCGCCTTCGGGCGTCAGAAACGATTGCAACTTCTTGATCGCTCCGTCCACATTCTTTTGAATCTGCTGCTTGCGCTCATCACTGAGATCCATGATTCGGTCCAGGTGCAGCTGCGGGAAAACCGAGGAGGTCACCTGTTCGATGCAGCCGTGCGGGTAGCGAATCAGGTACCGCAGCCGGCGTGCAAGGTCGATAGGCGGGATACGGGACACCTCGAACACGCCGCTGTTGGTTCCACCCAGGCCGACCGGTGCATATTCAAAGGTCCAGGTCTGTCCAGGTTCCAACACCTTGTCAAATACATTGGTGACCGGAGGGTTGGGATTTCGAACTGCGATATCGATGTCGTGATGAGCCCGCTCTCCGCCCCCTTCTACATCGATTTGAACCTTTCCGGCGCCGGTCCTCGATTCGACCTCAAGCTCGAACCAGATCGGCTTTTCACCCGGCTCTTCGAAGCTGACCACTTTCTCCGAGGGACCTCTTATTTTTATAATGTCGTTGGTTCTGATACCCACCTTTACCTCCTTCACATACTCCTTCATGGTAAACACGCTCACGGGGAGCGACACCGTTTCCCCCGGTCCCAAAACTCTGGGCAGGGTCCCAAGTACCATCACCGGTTTACGCACGGGGGTGGTCAATTCCGCCTGGCCGTAGGCGCCGTCCTGTGCGGCGATCACCATCGTCCGTACCGACCCTACGTAGTTGGGGATTTCGATGGTGTGGCTGTTGGTCTTTCCGGCTTCCAGGTGAAACGGGCCCAGGTAACGGACCATCGGCTTGAAACGGTTGACTTCGGTTGGTTCGTCGGGACGCTCAAGTTCTTGATCGCCCCCGATAGAGAGGATTCGGTTCAGGGTACCGGCATAGGCATCGGCTACATAGTTGAACAGATCCCAGGTACGCACGCCCAGGGCCTCCCGGGCGTAGAAGTGATTCCAGGGCTTCGGTGTCCTGAAATTAGTCAGGTCGAGCAACCCTTCATCGACCATCGCGATGGTATAGCTCATGGGCCGGTCGTTTGCTTCACCGATCCTGATCGTTGTTTGAGTTTCAGGCCGGAGCTCCGACGGGAGATCGGCCACCGGTTCCAGGATGGTCTGGGGATCTTTTACCTCAATCGGCACCACCCCGTACATTCTGATCGGGCGGTCGTTGGTATTCTGTCCATGCGGCTGCAGCATCTGAACATAGGCATAGACATTCGGACTCATCTCTCGGTTTGCCAAAAAGGTCACCCTGGTTTCACCGGGGTTGGTGTCGGTCCAGAAAGTCCTCAGAATTTTCGACCCGGTCTCCAGGCTCACCAGCGCACGTCCGCCTGCTCCGCTGGGTATATTCAGGGTGATCTCCTCGCCAACTTCATAGGATTCCTTGTCGGTTTCCAGCGATAGCCGGGCCGGATTGCCCGCATTGGTGCTACGGTAGTAGCTCCACCCCAGATAAAAGATGCGTCCAGCTGCATGGCCGCCATCCGGATCGGTAACCCTGACAATGAAACGGCCCCATCGATAGTCATCGATTTTGAAGTTGACCTGGCCTTTTCCGTTGCTGCCGGTGGTTATTGTTTTTTCTACCACCGGTTGAATGTTGCGCCGGGAGAAATACTGGCTCAGATTCTTATGGGATTTTTCCCACCACCAGCTCCAGTTCACCTTGTAGATCTTCACCTCCAGGCCACTTCGGGAAACCGGCTTTCCATCCACATCAACGGTTACCACATCCAGCGTATGGGTGGAATCCCTCTCCAGCCAGGGGCGGCTGCGGCGGTATTCCGGAAAACGAAGCCCGATCATAACCGGGTAGGGATAGTAGTTGATGGAGGATCGGTTGACACTGAAATTTCCCGAGGGTTCGAACACGCGGGTGAGCAGGCTGGCCGATAACAGCCCCGGTACATTCTTTCTGTTCTTCATCTCGTAGGAGAAATCCACAAATCCTTTGTTGTTGAGCTTTCCCTTGAATATCTCTTCGGTGGGTGCATCGATATTCCGGATCGGATCATCAAAGGAATATTCTCCGTAATCGGCAAACCGGGGGGTGCGCTCGAAGATCGTCATCGATATATCGGTGTTCATATTTTTTGCCGTCGCCCCATGCAGCCAGCGTGCCGAGATAGAACCGTCGAGTGTATAATTTTCTGCGGTCAGCCGCTGATCGTTAAGGTCAAGATTTACCTTTAGACGATTCGGTTTGACCGTTTCGATGCTGACACGCTTGCTAAAAGTGTTGCCTCCATATCGGGCGGTCACCAGCCAGTTTCCGGTGGGAGCATCGTGGTCGGTTTTGGTTCGGTAGCTGTAGATACCCGATACGGGATTATCCAGCACCTGGCGGTCGATCGAACGGCCGTCGGGATCGGTCAACTCGAAAGTGACCGGGTGATCGTCAGGAATCACATCATTTTTATCCTCGGTAATCAGGGTGACGAAGAGCGAATCGCCCGGTCGCCAGACACCTCGTTCGCCGTATAAAAACCCTTTTATACCGTCATTGACACGTACACCGGACACGTCGAAATCACTGAGCGAAAGTGAGGAACCGTCATCCATGCGGAGATAACCACGCTGATCGCCGTCCCGGGCTACCAATAGGTAGGGTTTGCGGTCGGTTTCCGTTTGGGCCATTCCCTGTCGGTCCGATGTGATGGAAGCAAGGTGTTGTTGCTGGAAATCATACAGATCGATGTTGACCCCCGATTTTGGCTGTGCTGTCTGAAGATCGGTGACAAAAACCTGCAGCGCTCCCACTTCTCCCTGTTTGGCGATCAGGCCCAGGTCGGAAGACAATACATTGCGGTCGATATGCCGCCGTGATGAGTAATAGGAACTGTGGCAGGGGTTGTCACGCTCACGCCAGCTGTAGTTGGGTGGATAATAATAACCATCGAACCGGTTCCAGTAGCGTTCCTCCTGTTCCGGACTTTCCACCCAGCTTCGATTTGACAATGTGGAAACCGACTGGTCCGCACAGGGATAGACGATCTGGTGTTTGCGAAAGCCCATCTTCACCTGATAAATCGCTCCCGGTTCCGGCTTGATCAACCTGGACAGGTCCAGAGCATAACCGTTCCACGAGCCGGGATCGACCGCACCGAGGCTGGAAAGGGGAATCACCTCCTGCACGATGGGGCGTCCCACATAATTCAAACGGGTCCCGCCACTCAGGTTATTGAATTGCAGGAACTGTGTGATGTTGTTTTCGAAAATACGGGTGACCTGCACGTCAATTGCCCCCAGGCTAACCGCTTCGATCGGCAGCAGCAGTTCATCCGATTGCGGAATGATTACTCCGCTGCCGACAAATTTTACTTGTGGTTTTAACTGGTGCAGGTAAACAGTTCGGTTGAGCTCCTGTCCGATCCGATTGCCATCGCGGTTTCTGATCCCTTCGGAGATAGTGAGTGTTTTCTCGCCCGTCAGTTTCTTACGTGGGTATAACTCAACCTTATTCTCTTTTACGATTACATTGAACTGGTCGTAGGATCCAATGCGAAACAGTCCCTGGAGATTTTGGTTGGGATCGATCGGATCTGAGAACGTAAGTTCGATATGGGGATTTACATCCCGGATCACATGCGTTCTTACCAGCTCGAATTCACCCAGCGGGGTGATCTCGATTTGCTGGCTACCGCGAACCTCGGTACCGATCGGCTGACCGCTCCAGGACAGCTTTAGAAATCCGGTTTTTTCGCTTCTCTTGATATCGGTTATGGTGAAATGATGTGTTCGGAGATTCGGGTCTTGCTCCCATTCAATCGGCAGTGAATAACCACCTTGCCTGGCGGTAAGTACATTTTTCATTTCCGAAAGTTCGGCAGCATCCGCTGTGTAGATCGTACCTATCAGATGTTGTTTGGATCGTTCTCCGGGATCCGGAGTGGTAATGCCATCGACAGACACTTCCATATCCTGCCGAAGGGTTTCAAAATCAAACTGGAAGGGACCCGGCACATCGGCGGAATCGACAAGTTCGGTCAGATTAAATTGAACCCTGTAGTGGGTTCCGTTTTTGAATTTGTCGCTCGGTCGAAATGCCACCGTACGTTCATCCAACCAGATCTCGGATCCATCGACAGTCGGTTCAAGGTGGAAGAGTCGTTTCTCCGGCTGATAATTTGATTTGAGTTCGGAGGCAAGCCTGACTACAACCTCACCCCTCGAACTGATGACATTGGAAGTATAGGCTGTGATGTAATGGGTAAATGCCTCATCGTGTTTTATCACTTCGGATTTTTCGCTGCCGCACGCCTGCAGAAATAGAATACAGATACCAATTAGATAGATGATTTTATTCATAAAAAGTCTCCTGATATGATGTGAATGGGATACCGGTGGAGCCCGACATATATTTATTCCTACTCCAGTATAGATTTTTTGTTCTCATAAGTGCAAAATTATCAATGCTTTTTTACAAAAATCTAATTTTGGAGACAGGGATAACTATAAAAAAATGGTACCGCCCCGGTGATCAGATCCGGGGCATGGGTACCAATGTAGAGGAGGCTCGCCCGACCACTCCAGGTGGTAAGGCTAGTAAACAGATTGAATTATCCGATCAGAAATCCTCCAGGTCCGGCAGTCGTCCCGGCGTCCATGGGGCGCCCAGTTGGTCGAGCTGCTGTTCAATCCGTGCCACGTCGGTGTTGATAATCGATTTCAGCTGATTGATCAACGGTTTCAATCGCTCGGCGGCGATTTTACTGACTCTGTTCGAAGTCTCCGTCGGGTCGGTGGTGGAGTTGATCACGCTTCCCACCGCGCTGTTGACCCGGTCGCTGATGGAGGGTTTTTGGTCCATATCCAGCCTTGAAGCGACGCGGTCGCCGTATAGCTCGGTGCGTATCCTGTCCAGTTTGTCCTCAAGCCGGTCGATGTTGGCATGCAGCGAGTCAACGTCCGGGTCATTGATCGTCTTGGCTGCCGCCCGGTAGTAGTTTACCTTTTCCTCCAGCTGATTGTAGGTTTGCCGGGCTCCGTTAAGGGCACGCGACAGGTTGGTGAGTTTCCGGTGAAAAGCCGTGGTGGCCTCCGGGTCGTCGGTCGGCAGCGTGCGGTTGTCAAGACGTTTTACGGTAAACGGCATGGGTTCCGACAGCACGGTAACTTTTCCATTGACGCTTTTGGCCATCTGTACCGTGTAGCGGCCCGGCAGCGCCAGGATTCCCTCCTCGGCGGTCTTGGACAGATCGGAGTCACCGGGATCCACCTCGGTGATATCGGGATAGCGAAGATCCCAGCTGACCCGGTGCAGCCCCTTGGTCGCCGGTGCCTTGACCTCACGCACCACCTCGTTGTTCATGTTGCGAATGGTGAACAGCAGGTAGGGCGGCTTCTCCTCCATCTCCTTTTTCAGCCGATCGTAGCTCGGATAGTAAACCGGTTCGCCCTTCTCAAATTTCTCTTTCTCCTCCTCTTGCCGCTGTTCCTCCAAAGTCTGAATCGTCTCCTTCAGGAAGTAGGTGAAATGGGCTTCGGGCCCGAGGTTTTCTCCCAGGTACCAGGTCTCTCCCTGGAACCCCTTTTCTCCCAGCCAGCTGATCGTCTTGGAGGCCCCGATCCTGCTGTAGGGAATGAATTGATAGGCATCCTTAACGCTGAACAACTGTGCCTCCTTTTCCACCGTCTGTTCCGTCATGGTACGCAGCGGGGTATAGTTGTCAAGGACGTAAAACCCCCGGCCGAAGGTGCCCAGCACCAAGTCATTCTCCCGTTTTTGGATCACCACGTCGCGTACCGCTATGGTGGGCAGGCCGTTATCCAGCTTTTTCCATGAACGCCCGCCATTCAGGGAGACGAAGAGGCTGAACTCGGTGCCCACAAAAAGCAGGTTGGAATTCAGATGATCTTCGGCCAGGGCATAGATGGAACCCCGCTCCGGCAGGTTTGAAGCGACCGACCGCCAGGAACGTCCCAGATCGGTGCTTTTCAGCAGATAGGGTTTGAAGTCGCCGTTTTTGTGATTGTTGAAGGCGGCATAGATCGTGTTGCGATCGTGCTGGGAGAAAACCACATCATCCACATAGGTGCGTTCCGGCACACCGGGAAACTTCGATATAGTTCGCCAGCTCTGCCCGCCGTTTTCACTGATATGGATCAGGCCGTCATCGGTACCTACGGCCAGCAGGCCCTCCTGGATCGCGGATTCATCCAGCGACACCGTGTTGCCGTATTCCGAGGTGGAAGCGTTTTTGGCGACGGCATCCATCGGCCAGACGCGCCCCATCACCTCCAGCCTGTTGCGGTCGATCTTCCTTGTGAGGTCATCGCTGATCACCTCCCAGCTGTTGCCGCGATCGTTGCTGCGGAACAGATAGTCGGCGGCAAAATAGAGCCGCTTGTTGTTGTGCGGGCTGATCATCAGGGGAGAGTCCCAGTTCCACGTATATTCCAGGGAATCCTGCAGGGGCCGGGGCTTGATCATGATCGTTTCACCGCTCTGCTTGTCGAATCGCGCCAGGTTGCCGTACTGATACTGCGGATATACGATATTGGGATTCTTGGGATCGATCTGCGTCTCGAATCCGTCGCCGAGCAGGGTCACCATCCATCGGTCGTTGGTGATACCGACCGGGGAGATGGTCCGTGACGGGCCGGCCAGGCTGAAGTTGTCCTGTGTACCCCCGTGGATGTTGTAAAAAGGTTTGGCATTATCCACCGCCACCTTGTAGAACTGTGTCACCGGCAGGTTCGGGAAGAAGCGCCAGGTCTTTCCGCGGTCGTAGGATTCGTAAATCCCGCCGTCGCATCCGGCCAGCAGGTATTCCGGGTTATCGGGATCGATCCAGAGAGCGTGATTGTCGATATGCTTGTTTTGTTCGCCGAGATTGCTGAAGGTCTTGCCGCCGTCGGTGGAGACCTGCGTGAAGACATCCATCGAGTAGACCCGGTCGGGATCCACCGGATCGGCGAACACCTCCTGGTAGTAGTTTCCCCGCGAGGTATAGCTGTTGCGCCGTTCCCAGGATTCACCCCGGTCGGTCGATCGGTAGAATCCGCCCTTGTCCTCCTGGGCTTCCACAATTGCGTAGAGGATATCGGGGTTTGCAGGAGAGATATCCAGGCCGATCCGGCCGATATGTCCGCCCGGCATACCTGTCATGATCTTTCGCCAGTTTTTGCCACCGTCGGTGGATTTGTAGAGCGCAGATTCCGGTCCGCCGTCGATCAGGGTGAATACATGCCGCCGGCGCTGGTGTGCGGCGGCGTAGATCACGTCGGGATTCCTCGGATCCAGGTGCACCTCATTGATGCCGGTATGTTCGCTGATGGTAAGGATCGACTCCCAGGTCTCTCCGCCGTCGGTGGTCTTGTAGAGCCCCCGGTCACCCCCGGCGCTCCATAGCGGTCCGTAGGCAGCTACGTACACTACATCCGAATCGCGGGGATCGATCTCGATCATTCCGATATGTTCGGAGTTTTTCAATCCCACGTGCTTCCAGCTCTTGCCGCCGTCGACCGACTTGTACAGTCCGTCGCCATAGGAGACGCTCCGCTGGTTGTTGTTCTCGCCGGTTCCAACCCAGACCACGTTGTGGTTGTTGGGGTCGATCGCCACATGCCCGATGGAGTAAGATCCCTCCTTATCAAAGATCGGGGTAAAATCAATTCCTTTGTTAGTGGTTTTCCACACGCCGCCCGAGGAGGTGGCCACGTAAAATTCATCGGTATTGGATGGATTCACGGCGAAGTCGGATATGCGGCCGGAGGTTAGGGCGGGTCCGATGCTTCGAAACTCCAGGCCGCTCCATGATATTCGGTGACGCGGATCCGGGTCTTCATCCGAGTCCTGTGCCTTAAGCGGAAGGGTTGTCAGGGTAAGTATGAAAAGCAAAGAGATTGATAGAACAGCAGCGGTATTATTCATGAGAGAAGATCGTTCATTAGAATGTTGGTTTAAGCATTGTACCCGATGGGGGCATGTTAATTTAATGGTCCGAGAAAAACAACGAAGTGGGGAAAAACCTGTTTGCCGGATTCTCATCGTTTAAATGGGTTTACAATATATCTGAAACGGAACCTTTTCTTGAGGGGAACGTTTTGACATAGCAAAGGTAAATCCTATTAAACATTGGTAGATGAATTTCACAAGGCGCGAATGGTTACAGACGTCGGCACTGGCAGGCATGGGTTTGATATCGATGCCGGCTATACTGTATGCAGACAGGCAAAAGACGATGCGGACGCGTAGTATCCCTTCTTCAGGCGAGAAGATCCCGGTGGTCGGCCTGGGTACCTGGATTCAGTTTGATGTGGGTCCGTCGGATGAGGAGAGAGCCCCGCTGAAGGAAGTGCTGAAAAAGATGACAGAGCTGGGTGGAAAGGTGATTGATTCCTCGCCGATGTACGGGCGGTCGGAAAAAGTGATCGGCGAGCTGACCACGGAACTGGGACTTGCAGATCAGTTTTTCTACGCCACCAAAGTGTGGACGCGAGGCAAGCAGGCCGGGATCGATCAGATGAACGCTTCGATGCGGAAGATGAATCGCAATACAATCGACCTGATGCAGGTGCACAACCTGGTCGACTGGCAGACCCACCTGGAAACGATCACCGACTGGAAACGTACCGGAAAAATACGTTACAGTGGCGTCACCCACTATACCACCCGGGCCCATGACAATCTGGAAGAGATCGTGCAAAGCCGGGAAATCGATTTCGTACAGTTCAATTACAATATAGGCGTGCGTAATGCGGAAAGGAGCCTGCTGCCGGCCGCAGCAGATAACGGCGTGGCAGTGATCATCAATGAACCCTACGGCGGCGGTTCGCTTTTTGATTCAGTAAAGGGAAAAGAACTGCCTGAATGGGCCCCGGAGTATGATATCAACAGCTGGGGTCAGTTTTTCCTGAAATATATCCTCTCCCACCCGGCGGTGACCTGCGTGATCCCCGGCACTTCCGACCCGGAGCACCTGGTCGACAACATGCAGGCCGGCTACGGCAGTCTGCCCGATGAGGAAACGAGAAATCGAATGGTGCGCTATTTTGAAAATCTTTGAGGATACAGATAAAAATCAAAAAACAAGGAGGACGATCCTATGAAAGTGTTTATTACGGGAGCGACCGGATATATCGGTTATAACGTTGCCCAGGCATTTCGCCGGGCGGGTCATCAGGTATGGGGATTGACTCGCAGCGAGGAGAAGAAGGAGATGCTGGCTCGGCAAGAGATCCGGCCGGTAGTCGGCAACATGCAAGATCCCGGCAGCTATCGATCGGTCGCCGAGAAATGTGCGGTGCTGATACATACCGCGTTTGACTATGAAGCCGATACGGTGGATCTCGACCTGAAAACCGTCGAGTCCTTTATTGAAACGGGTGCATCAGGTGCACAGCCCAAGACGTTCATATACACGAGCGGCTGTTGGGTGATCGGGGATACCGGCAAAGGGATGGCTGACGAGACCACGCCGCTGGATCCGATCGACATCGTAGCCTGGCGCCCCAACCACGAGATCATGGTGCTGGCCGCCGAAGAGGTCGACGGCATCGTCATCCGGCCCGGGTGCGTCTACGGCAAAGAGGGCGGGCTTACCGGCCTGTGGTTCAATGGAGCCGAAGAGGGCAGCCTTCAGGTGGTCGGTGACGGTTCCAACTACTGGACTATGGTTCATGTGGATGACCTGGCAGATGCCTATCTGCGTGCTGCCGAAAGCCGTATGAGCGGAGAGGATTTCAATATCAGCGACCGCTCGCGCTGGACAGTCCGGCGGATGACCAAGGCGGTCGCCCGTGTAACCGGATACGATGGAGATATTCAATACACGCCGGTAGAGAAGGCCGCCGAAGAGATGGGACCGATGGCTGAAGCGCTGGCGGTCAATCAGCATGTGGATGCCCGGAAGGCGGTCGATCTGTTAGGATGGCGTCCGAATCACGGTGGATTCGTCGACGAGATCGAGGACTGCTACCGTGCCTGGAAAGCTCATAACAGATCCTGACCGCTGATATCATCATATGTTTGCTATTCTACATATCAAAGTGTATTTTATCGTATAATTACGATATACGATTAATCACATGGCGATCACCAAAGCGGAACTGTTTAAAAAGGAGCAGAAGCGAACAGCGGAGCTTGCAAAAGCACTGGCGCATCCTGCCCGCATAGCGATAATGGAAATCCTGTCCGACAAAAATACCTGTATCTGCGGGGATATCAGTGAGGAGCTGCCCCTGGCGCAGTCGACCGTATCACAGCACCTCAAAGCGCTGAAACAGGCGGGACTTATCAGAGGAGAAGTGGAAGGCGTGCGCACCTGCTATTGTATCGATGAAGAAGGGATTGCTGAACTGAAACGACGATTTCAAAAAATGATCGACCGATTTTAACTATCAGTAAAAAATAAATGGAAACAAAATGAAGACAAACATTACGAATGCGGATGAATTGAAAGAAGCTGTCCGGCGTAAATATGATGCGATAAGCCGGGGAAAAGGGAATTCAGAAGAGAGCGGATGCTGCAGTTCAAAAGCAGATGAAACCGCCGAATATACCGTATTTTCCGATGATTACACGGAGTTGGAAGGATATATCAGCGATGCAGACTTGGGACTCGGATGCGGACTGCCCACTGAATTTGCCCGCATCGAGTCCGGTGATACAGTGGTGGATCTCGGCTCCGGGGCGGGAAACGACTGTTTTGTGGCACGCAGGGAAGTGGGTGAACAGGGACGGGTGATCGGGGTCGACTTTTCCGAAGCGATGGTGGAAAAAGCGCGTCAAAACGTTGAAAAATTGGGATACGATAATATCGAATTCGTTCACGGTGATATTGAATCGATGCCGTTGGATTATGGTGTGGCGGATGTGGTGGTCAGCAACTGTGTGATGAATTTGGTGCCGGACAAGATGAAGGCGTTCGAGGAGACCTACCGGATTCTGAAACCAGGGGGTCACTTCAGCATATCCGATATCGTAACAATCGGTGAGCTTCCAGGGGCCCTGAAGCAGGATGCCGAACTCTACGCTGGTTGCGTAGCGGGAGCGGTCAGGAAGAACGAGTATCTATCGGTTATCAGCCAGGCTGGTTTTCAAAATATCGATATCCAAAAACAAAAAACGATAGATCTGCCGGATGAACTCCTGCTAAAACACCTGTCGCCTGAAGAACTTGATAGTTTCAGAAATTCCGGCAACGGTATTATCAGCATCACTGTCTATGCGGAAAAGCCGGGTCGTTGACTCCTTAACAGGTCAACATGAAACTTTCCGTTAGAACGGATTCGGCACCCAGGCGCTGGTTGGGAAAATTCCAGCTACAGCGAGCAGCACCACCAGGAAGGTGCCGATCACGATCGCCGCTGCAGGAGGATCCAGGTGGGTATCGGCATGGGCATAGAAGATCCGCTGTATCCACTCCCCGACCACCGCTGATATGACTCCAAACAGTCCTCCCAGCAGCAAAAGCTGGTAGAGCGGAGAGGTTCCGGGTTCGGAAGCCGTGAAGGCCATCACCGCGGTACTCCCGATGAGGGAGATATGATGGGTAACGGGGACATTCGACACCCCGCAGTTCAGGAATAGCAGGGTGGCCGCGCTGATGCCGAAAGGCAGGAATACGCTGCCGGTCTCGATAGTGATGAATGCAGCCAGGATTCCGACCACTGCCCCCAGCATCGACACATGCGACCATCTGTATTGATGAGGCAGCCAGGGTTCAACCAGAAAACGATTCTTGCCGTTGCCCTCCCCGGCTGCCGGTTCACCGATCACCCGCCGCTCCTCACGGTCGAAGGGCTCCATATTCAGCAGCCCCTCCCTGTGATCACCGATAAGCGGGAAACCCAGAAACACCCGGTGGGCCACGGCGGAAAGTACCACCGCTACAGCGATAGGATCCCACGGCATATTCAATGTGGAAGAAAGCGTAGTGATCCAGTACCCCAGTATGCCGAAAATCCCGCCGATGAACATCACATCGGGCCGGGGGCCGAGGGCCTCCGCGATATTCTTGGCTTCGTGATAGGGAAAGTTGGTGTCGAGGTATCCGCGTTTGGCTGAGAAGGCGGTGGCAGCCGTGCCGGCCGCAAAACTGATATGAGGGCCGAATACCGGTCCGAATGCGATGGAACTGGTGATATTTCCAGCCCCTTCGATCTCCTCCCCGATGACAAACAAGTCCATAAGCCCCGTATTAAGGATGGATGCCGTCTCGCCCGCCATCACCATGAAACCGGTGAAGATAAAAGCCGGTAGCGGGCCTACCGCACCGCCAAAAGCTCCGCCGGCGAAAGCGGCCAGTAACATTCCGATCGCCCACAATTCTGAAAATTCCGCCATACTTCCCTTCCCGCGTTTTTTAAAGGTCTATCCGAATAAAGCAAACCCTGCAACGAAATGCCAATTCCCTTTTCGACAGCAGTATTTCAGAAGGGCAGCGGTGTTCCGGCGTTTTCCGTCAATGCTTTGAAATGTTTCTGCAGTTCACGGGTAATTGGTCCCTTTTTACCGGCCCCGATCGTACGGCCGTCGACCTCCAGCACCGGAACCAGCTCACCCATGGTACCGGTGGTAAAAGATTCGTCGGCGCTGTAGACTTCTCCTATACTGATTCTTTTTTCCCTGCAGGGGATCTGGTGGTCGTTGCAGAGCTCCATCACAATTCCGCGGGTGATACCCGGCAGACAACTGTCGGCGAAGGGGGTGCGGACCTTTCCGTCATGTATAAAGAAAATGTTGGTGGCATTGACTTCCGAAACGTATCCTTCGATATCCAGCATCAAGGCACCGTCAACCCCAGCGACATTGGCCTCGATTTTGGCCAGGATATTATTGATCAGATTGTTGTGGTGGATTTTTGAATCGAGGCATTGCGGCGGGTTTCGCCTTATAGAACTGGTTATAAGTCGAACACCGCTGCTCTCTTTATGTATGGGGGGTTTCCATTCCGCGAGAACGATCAGCGTGGGGCCGTGCCGGTTGACCTTCGGATCCATATAGGATGTCACTTTCCTACCCCGGCTTAATGTAAGCCGTACATGGGTATCATCCCGCATGCCGTTGGCCTCAAGCGTCTCGAAAAGAGCCTGTTTGATCTCCTCTTTGGGTGGAATCGTCTCGAACGCCATCGCGCGGGCCGAGTGGTGAAGACGCTGCAGATGGGCGTCAAGGGCAAAGACCTTGCCGTCGTACACCCGCAACCCCTCCCAAACGCCGTCGCCTCCCTGAACGAGGCTGTCAAAAACCGATATTTTGGCTTCATCACGGTGATAAAGCCGCCCGTCGATGTATACCTTGATGTCTCTGTTTCGTTCATCCGGAAGGGTGGTTTCAGTCATTGCATGAATTCCTTGTTAGTTGACTTTTATCGCATTTTCGTACAGCACCCGGTAATACCGAAGGCATTCAGCCAGCAGCGGTTGCAGGCGATCGGGAACCGCTTCGTTTTTGGGCTCATACGGCTTGAAGCCGGAGGACCGGTGCACATTACGGTACCAGTATTGGGCCCATATCCCATCCTCGGGCCGGGGCCCCGGCTCCCAGCTCAACATCGATTCCTCAAAGGGAATATCGAGTTTCTCACAGACTTTATTCAACACATATTTCGGATCTTTGAGCAGCTCGGCTGAATCGATCACCAGCGGATTTTCGCCCCGATTCCTGAGCTCCCGGTAGAGCTCGTGCTGATGTTCATAGGCGGTATCCCGCATGACCGGGTCGGGGATCTTCTTGATCAGCGAGGGCAGCATCTCGGCAGGGTCACGAATCAGAAAGATGTTGGTGAGTCGGGGCAGAAAATCCCGGCCCAGCCCCTCGAGGTGATGAGCCATATTCTTGATAAACAGCACCGGCTTCTCATACTCGGCGAAAAGAATCTCCTCCACAATTTTCTCCTGGTCGACAGCTTGATCGGACAGTACCTCCTCCCTGCCGGGATGATTGGCACCGGTCACCTTCAGATAGTGAGCGTAGAAGGGTTCATCGATCACCACCGTGTCGCTTCGTTCCGCGAAGGAATACATCAGGGCGGTGGAAACATTTCTGGGACCCGACCAAAGTGATATACGCTGCATAAATAATTACTTCGCTTGGCAATAGTACCCAGCCATAATAAGAAGAGGGAAGGGGATAGTTAAACTTTTATTTGTTACCTATTGCAGGTGGGCAGGATACCGGAAAAGGAATGGACCAATAGATAAAAAAAAGCCGCCGATGGATTGGGATATCGGCGGCTTGGTGTGGTTATGGGTGTTCAGGGGTAACGAGTCTAATCTTCTACACCATCCTCATCGTTATCTTCAAAGAGTTCAACCGATCGCTCGATCGATTCGTCGATTTCACTGGCATTGTTGGGATCCGTGGGATCCAGGTCATTGCCGTTGGCATCCACAAACCACTGGGAAATATCGACCAATAGTGTCACATTCACTTCCTGTCCTTCTTCCACCAGCAGCGGAGTGGCAAATTCATGTTCCTGGCTCATGTTCACCCTCGACTTGTAGGTGAACGACTGCTGGTTGAAGGTTCCCTCGATGATTACGGAAAAACGTTGGTCGCCGCTGGTGCCCTCCTTGAAATCGGGATCGGGGGGCGTTTCAAAGTCCTCCGGCTTGTGAATCTCAAATTCCACCTCATCGTACCGTCGGGGAGGAATCTCCTTGACGATGATCTCATTCAGCGTACCGTCCAGGCTGAGATTGACTACCACCATGTCGGTTTCAAAATCGAGCGAGTCATCGGGGAGTCCGTCGTCATTCAGATCACTGCTGAATTCGATCTCCTTCAGCAGGAATTTAGCTGCAGTGATGGTTACATGGCCGCTCTGTATCGAAGAGGGGGCTTTGGGCTGGGTGCCAGTCGTGGAGGTGGCACTCAGCGACATCACCGGCTGGTTCGCATTGTCATTTGTGGTATCGCAGGCTGTTATGGCCGCCAGCAGTAAAAAGGGCAGGAAAACAGCCGTCTTCTGTATCCAATTTGTCATATTTCCACCTTGATTTTGTTTTTTGGGGTAATCTGTGTTAGGTAGTACACTTGAAAGAGTGCATACCCCTAATTTGTTTCCAATTTTTTTTAAAGCTGCCTGTTCAGCTTGGAAAGTCAGTTTTTTACCGTCTTATCCATACCGAGCAGGCATTTTGTGAAATGTTAGCGATATGGGCCTGAAATCAGGCAGTCTCGGTTGTTCTGCAGGTTTTGAGTCCGAACGGTGCATACAGCGGGCAAAAACCGACCAGGCTGGTAAGCAGGAAAATGCCGGCAAGTACCAGCAATACGATTCCCAGTGTGCCGCCAAGGGTTCCGTTGTAGAACAGGATACCGATAACGATAGCGATGATAGTTCTGAGCGAACGGTCGATAGTTCCCATATTCTTCTTCATGTTGACCTCCAAAATGATCATTAGCATTGGTTTTACGATTCAACAAGAAGATAGGCCGGGTTTTGCTGCCGTTCAGTGATTCAGGTCACAGAAGATCCAATATTTCTATTTGGTTTCTTCCCAGTTGTACCATCCCCTTCTTTTCCAGCTGTTTCAAAAGCCTGGAGACCACCTCCCGGGAACTGTTCAGCTCATCGGCGAGCTCCTGGTGGGTGATCCGAATGGAGTCTCTGCCGGTAGCCTCCGCCCGCTCCTGTAGCAACGAAATCAATCGGCGGTCAACGCGCTGAAATGCCACCTGATCGAGCGTATTCAGCAGCTCCTCGAAACGTTGTTGAAACGTGCTGAAGACGAAATTCATGAACTTTTTGTCGGACCGGTACCACGTGCGAACCTGTTTCTCGGGAATTGCAAGAAAGGTGGTATCCTCCACGGTCACGGCTTTCACCCGGTTCTTTTCATTGGTCAGGATGCTCTTTAACGTCATGGCACAGCTCTCTCCCGCTGTGATATGATACAGATAAAGCTCACGGCCCTCATCGTCCACCCGGAGCACTTTGATCGCACCCTGCAGCACAAGCGGTACCACCCTGTCCCATGAATTCATCTTCAGCAGTGTTTCACCGGAGGGGACCTTGAGAAGGCTGTTTTTGGCAATAATCTCTTCAAACCAATCGGTTCGGCTCCATTCGGGAAAAGTCCGTTCTGCCAGGGTCTTCAGTTCTCTGTTTTCCATCGATCGTTTAACCGGGATGATTGTGAATTTGAATGATCACAATATATCAACGTGTTATATATTCAGCAGTTTTATCGAAACATACTAATTTAATAAACCCTCAGGCAACGATATGAAAGCTACAAGGATATCATTCAAACACCCGTTGATCGTATTATTTGTATCTGTTCTTCTTTTGCCGTTTGCGGCCCTGTCACAGTCTTCCGGGGGGATGTCTCCCCTGCAGATGGCCAAACTGAAAAATGTGGATGAGGTGGTCATCTCAGGTGATGGAAACGTCATCGCCTACACCCTGAATGTACCGGCCAATCCGCTCAAGAAGAATGAATCGGCCACGGATCATCTCTATATCCTGGATCCGGCGACCGGAAAATCGACTCCCTATTTTACCGATACCGATGTGAGTTCGATCCTTTTTCGACCGAATCACAACTCCATTACCTTCCTGGCCAAAAAACAGGGAGACGAAAACAGATCGATTTATGAAATCTCTTTGAATGGAGGGGAGGCACAAAAACTGTTCTCGTTTGATACCTCCATCTCCGATTTTGTATGGTCCTCGGACGGTGAGCACCTGGCTTTTATGGCCGATAAGCCCGTAGACAAAAAAGAATCGAAACTTCCATACGTCCCTGAGATTTATGAAGAAAACCTGGTGCAGCAAAGGGGATACGTGACCAACCTTTCGGAGGGTCACGGCATTCATGAAGTTGCGGTGGATGGTTCTGTGTATCAGATGCATTTTAGTCCTGACGGAGAAAAGCTGGCTGTTTCGGCAGCCCCCACACCGCTGATCGACGATTTTTACATGAAACAACAGGTATATATTCTGAGCCACGACGGACAGGAGACGATCGGGCAGGTGGACCACAAAGGAAAGCTCGGCCAGTTCGGATTCAGTCCTGATGGAAAGAAGCTGGCGATGATCGCCGGGGCTGATATCAACGATCCGATAGATGGTCGGCTATTTGTGGTTTCTTCGAACGGCGGTACGCCAAAAAATCTGAAGCCTGATTTTAATGGAAGCTTTGAGCATTTTCAGTGGAGCGATTCCAATACATTGAGATATTTGGCCAGTACTGGAGTTTGGTCCAGTTACGGCTCGATCAATGCGGATGGCAGCAACATGAGGAGCATCTTTGCCCAGCAGCAACCTATCATCGAATCTTTTGCCCGGGCAGGCAACGGTGCGGTCGCATTCCTGGCCGAAAGTCCGGATCATCCGACCGAGGTCTATGTCAAAAGGCACAATTCGAAGAGTATGCAGCGCTTAACCCACAGCAATCCCTGGTTGAAAAATATCAACATGGGCAGACAGGAAGTGATCACCTGGAATGCCAGGGACGGCAAGGTGCTGCAGGGACTGTTGATTTATCCACTCAACTACGAGGAAGGCAAACGGTATCCACTGATCACTAAGGTCCATGGCGGCCCCGAAAGTCATTACGACCACGGCTGGCTGACCTCCTATTCCGATCCCGGCCAGGTAGCCGCAGCTGAGGGATATGCCATTTTCTATCCCAATTACCGGGGCAGCACCGGCAGAGGCGTTGAGTTCGCCATGAGCAGCCAGGGGGATCTGGCCGGCGCGGAATTCGACGATATCGTCGACGGTGTCGATCACCTGATCGAACTTGGAATGGCTGATCCGGAGAAAGTAGGGGTAACCGGCGGTTCATACGGCGGATACGCCACCGGATGGATGGCCACCCGGTATACCGAGCGCTTTGCCGCGGGGGTCATGTTCGTGGGTATCAGCGACAACATATCCAAATGGGGAACCAGCGACATTCCCGAGGAGCTCTACCTGGTGCATGCCCGTCAACGGATCTGGGACGATTACCAGTTCTTCCTCGAACGAAGCCCGATCTATCACGCCGGAAAGGCCCAAACGCCGCTGCTTATCATGGCCGGAAAGGAGGATACCCGTGTGGATCCCGGGCAGTCCTACGAGCTGTACCGGCATATAAAAACCCGTACCGACACCCCGGTACGACTGGTGCTCTATCCCGGCGAAGGCCACGGCAACAGCCGTGCCACGGCGCGCCTCGATTACAACCTGCGTATGATGCGATGGTTCAACCGGTATCTGAAAGCGGGCATGGATCAGATCCCCGATTCGGAACTGGAACTGCAGGAGGTTGAGATCGAAAACTGACCGGCCGACAGGGATATAAAAAAAGGCTGCTGGTTCGAAACCAGCAGCCTTTCTATTATCCGAATGGATGGGAGTTACTTACTTGACTTCGATTTTTTTGCCGGTTTCCTGCTTGGTTTTCGGCACATGAACCGTCAGCACGCCGTTTTCATAGTTGGCATCAATCTTTTCGGCATTGATGTTGGCTGGCAACGGCAGTGTTCGGGTGAATTTGCCGAACCGGCTTTCAACACGGCGATAACGACGACCATCTTCTTCTTCATGTTTTGCTCGCCGTTCACCGCTGATAGTCAAGCGATTGTCATCATAGCTGATGTTGATGTTTTCCTTCTTCATACCGGGAAGCTCGCAGGTAATTTCAAAGGCACTTTCCTCTTCATACACATTGAGCTCCGGCAGAAAGGAACCTGAATTCAAGTTATATGCATCTTCGAAAAATTCATCCAACCATTCGGAAAAACGAGTTGGGGTTCGTTCACTCAGTGTCATCGGAAAGTTACGCTTACGTGTCAACATAAGTCATTACCTCCTTTGATGAGATTCAAAGATTATGTTTCGAACGATCTTCATTCAATCATTACATATTAATATGTACAAACACTGTGCCATAGGATGATAGCGGTTTAAAGACCCGGATTACCGTTTAATTTTGACAAGGTGTGATATAAACTGACACCGCGGTTTGAAATTTCGGCATGAAAAAATATCAAAAAAGCCGCGGATGCAACCGCGGCCCTCTCCTCTGCTGAAGCCTGTAGTTCACGAGAGCTCGATTTTTTATGAGCCTTTTCTTCCAGCTTGGATATGGCAACAGTCAGCACACCGTTTTCATAAGTGGCATGGACATTTTCTTCATCGATCAGTCGGGCAGGTACCCATTATGGCGAAGGGGATATGAAAATTTGTCAAATTAAATTGATATTATTTTGATCAGAGAATAAGCACTAGCGGTATGGATCAGGAAGATATCACCCGAAAAAGCAAATTCTTAAGCTTTGTATTGCGCCACCATCCGGAGGCGATCGGCCTGGAGCTTGACCGCCGGGGATGGGCCTATCTGCCGGAGTTGATTTCGAAGGCACGGCAAGAGGGAAAAGATCTGACCAGGGAAGAGCTGGAGAGGATCATCGATTATTCGGATAAGAAGCGGTTTGAGATCAGCGATGATGGAGAGTATATTCGGGCCGGGTACGGGCATTCGATCGATCTCGATATGGGACTGGACCCGGTTGAACCTCCGGGGACCCTTTATCACGGAACCGCCGAGCGCAATGTTTCTCCGATAATGGAGAAGGGACTGGATCCACAGAACAGAAACTACGTGCACCTGTCGGCCGACCGGTCATCGGCCCGGGAGGTAGGAATGCGCCACGGCAAGCCTGTGATAGTTTCGGTGGATGCCGGTCGGATGCACGAAGAGGGCCATGCGTTCTACCAATCGGAGAGCGAACCGGGTATCTGGCTGACGGAAGAGGTACCGCCCGAATATGTATCCGTCAGGTAGCTAAAACAGGGCTGATGCATTTCAGGAATGCTCATCCGTTTGTTCCCCGTAATGCACGTCCAGAAACAAAGCGACGGTCCAGGAGAAACGGTCGGTGCCGTACCCTTGCCCGGTATCCGGGTCGTAGTATTCGTGGAAACCGCTCATTTTGGGGAGTTCGATAATCGACTGCTTGATCTTCTCTGTATAAAAATCATACCTGTAATTGAGCAGTCCGTGGTAGAGCAGCCGGTTCATATTGATCCCAATGGGTCCCCTCCAGTATTTGCTGGATGAGTATCCCTTGCCGCTGCAACTCCCGTCCCGCTCGTTCCTGGTTGTAATGCGCATATCCGGGGCTATAAAAGCGGAATCCCATGACCACTGATGGGGATAGAGCTCGTCGGTGGGCTTGGTAAAGGAACTGCTCCAGTTGTCTTCGAGCAGCTGTTTTGCGTCGGTTACCAGTTGGCTCCGTCCGGTCGAGATATTTGCCGATAAATGGCGAAGATACCGTCGTAATCTGTTAAGATGCTGCATGGTGAAAATTGGTTGATCTGATGCGTGCCGGTTG
>JAWVYR010000003.1:0-26414 GCA_033722635.1 Balneolaceae bacterium
CCGGCCGATCTGCCGAAGGAGGGAAGTGCCTTTGATCTTCCGATAGCGGTAAGCCTGCTGGCGGTATCGAAGCAAATCCGGACCAACAGGCTGGAGAAGACGATGATTCTGGGTGAGCTCGCCCTGGACGGCAAGCTGCGGCCGGTGAAAGGGGTGCTGCCGATGGCGGTGGAAGCCAAGAACCGCGGGTTGAAATATATGGTCGTACCGCACGACAACGGCGCCGAGGCCGCGGTGGTGGAGGATCTGGAGGTCTACGCTTTTAAAAACCTGATCGGCGTGATGCACTGGCTTGAGGGTGGAGAGCGTATCGAACCGGTGGATGTCGACATCGAAGCACTATTCAGCAGCAATGGGCAGGCGGAGATCCTCGATTTCAGTGATGTGCGCGGCCAGGAGAATGTAAAAAGGGCCTTGGAGGTGGCCGCCGCCGGCGGGCATAACGTGATCATGGTGGGCCCGCCAGGCTCAGGCAAGACGATGATGGCCCGTCGTCTGCCTGCCATCCTGCCGCCGCTCACCCTGGAGGAGGCGCTGGAGACCACGAAGATTCATTCGGTGGCCGGCTTGCTGCCCTCGGGACGGGCGCTGGTCACCTACCGGCCTTTTCGGTCTCCCCATCACACCGTTTCGGATGTGGCGCTTGTGGGCGGAGGCAGTATACCGATGCCGGGGGAGATCTCGATGGCTCATAACGGGGTGCTTTTTCTGGATGAGCTGCCGGAGTTCAAGCGCAGCGCTCTCGAGGTGATGCGCCAACCGCTGGAGGATGGCCATGTAAGCATCTCCAGGGCGCGCATGAGCGTGAGCTATCCCAGCCGGTTTATGCTGGTGGCGTCGATGAATCCCTCTCCTACCGGCGACTGGTATGATGCCTCGGATCCCGCCGGGGCCTCGCCCTTACAGATGCAGCGCTATTTGGGCAAGATCAGCGGTCCCCTGCTCGACCGGATCGACCTGCATATCGAGGTACAGAAGGTGAGCTACGATGAGCTGTCAAGCAAATCCAAAGGGGAAACCTCCGAACAGATTCGTACCCGGGTGATCAAGGCCCGCCGGTTGCAGACTCAGCGATTTATGGGAATCAGGGATGTCTATTGCAACGCCCAGATGAACACCAAGACGGTACGGAAGATCTGCAAGCTGGATCAGGACGGTTCCGGGCTGCTCAAAAAGGCGATCACCTCGCTAGATCTATCTGCACGCGCCTACGACCGGATCCTGAAGGTGTCGCGAACCATTGCCGACCTGGAGGGTTCCGAGCGGATTCAAACCAACCACATCGCCGAAGCGATCCAGTACCGGAGCCTCGACCGGGAGGGATGGCTGGGATGACCCCGATCGTTGGTTGAATACCGTAGCAGGCGAATAACGAATAACGAATAACAAAATAATAGCTGCTCTCAAATGTCGGACGTTTTGCTCCGTCGATGGGGGGCAGGATTTCGAATTTTATTCACCGTATATTGACACCCTTTCACAAATTGGATAAGCTTTTTCACAGAGTTTATCTGCTATAACAGAACAAAGCAGTAGTTTTTTGGGTCATTTTGCCGATATCATCCTGCCGACCGCCGTGCGGCATCCTTTTACCTATGCCGTCCGGGAATCATTGGTGGAGCGGATTCGGCCGGGCCTGCGGGTTTGGATTCCCTTCCAGAAGCACAAGGCGATCGGAATGGTGGTGAAGGTGCACCAAAACGAGCCCGATTTCAAAACCCGCTCCGTCGAGAAAATAATGGATGAGCAGCCGGTGCTTTCGGATGAACTGCTGGAGCTTACCGAGTGGATCCACCGTTTCTACTACTGCGGCTGGGGGGAGGTGGTGCAGGCGGCCCTGCCGGTGGGGCTTAACTTTTATGCGGAGAAATACCTGAAGGCAACCAAGGTCGAACCTGATAATAAGTTCAGTGAAAAACAGCGTGAAATCCTCGAAGAGATCGGCCAGAAGGAATCCTATACCCTGAAGGAAGCCCGAAAGCGGTGGGGAGAGGAGGGCAGATCGCAACCATTGAAAAAGCTGATTGATGAAGGCTATCTCGAGGTCTGGGAGGAGCCGGAGATGAAAATGAAGCCCGCTACCCGGAAGCTCTGGAAATGGAAGGGCAGCGCAGAGAGCAAAACCGTGGCCAATCTTATTGAAGCGCATCGGGAGGAGGGACATGATTACAAATGGATTCAGGCGCTGGAGCTGCTGCAGGAGCTGGGGCTGCCGGAGTTCCAGGATAACCTGCTCACTTTCGACCTGCTTGACTACTACACCCTGAATCGGATAGCAGATGAGGGATTGATCCAGGCGGAGGAGGTGGAGCACTCAGACATCACCCTGAAGTTTGAACATGATCCCTCACAGCTTACGAAGCTGAACAGGGAACAGGAGCAGGCGTTTGAAGCGATGCGGCGGCCGCTGGATGAGGGAAAGTACCAAAGCTTTCTGCTCTACGGGGTGACCGGCAGCGGCAAGACGGAGGTCTATATTCATGCCCTTAAACGGGCGCTGGAGGAGGGCAGAGGGGGGCTGGTACTGGTGCCGGAGATCGGTCTGACGCCCCAGATCGTGGAACGTTTCTACCGCATCTTCGGTGACGATATCGCCGTGCTGCACAGCCGGTTGACCGACCGCGAGCGGTATGATGCCTGGCATGCGTTGAGACAGGGGGAGAAGCGAATTGCGATCGGGGCGCGATCAGCGGTGTTTGCCCCGGTACAGAATCTTGGACTGATTGTGGTGGATGAAGAGCATGATGCCTCCTACAAACAGGAGGATCCGGCACCCCGCTACAATGCCCGGGATGTGGCGGTGATGCGGGCCACGATGAATAACGCCGTAGTGGTGATGGGATCGGCCACGCCGAGCCTGTTGGCCCTGCAGGCTACCCGCAAAGGGAAAAGCACCCTGCTGTCGCTGACAGAACGCCCCTTGGAAGCAAAACTGCCCAAAGTAAAAGTATTGGACCTGAAGCAGTATCGCTCGGCGATGTCGGGGCCGCTGGCGATTCCACTCTACGAGGCGGTAAAGGAGGGGCTGAAACGCGAGGAACAGGCGATCCTGCTCTACAACCGTCGGGGCTATGCCAGCTTCCTTCACTGCGGCAACTGTGGAGATATCCCAGAATGCCCCAATTGTTCGGTCAGCCTCACCTATCATAAGGCAAAACGGCAGCTCCGTTGTCATTACTGCGGCTACGCGGGCCGGATCCCCCAACGATGCGGCTCCTGCGGGCACGACGATTTTGAGGCGATCGGCAGCGGCACCCAACAGCTGGAGGAACAGATCGAGGAGCTGTTCCCGGAGGCGCGCCTTCTGCGGATGGATTTTGATACCACGGCGGGACGGGGATCGCATGCTCACCTGCTGAACAAATTTGCCCGGAAGGAGGCCGATATTCTGGTGGGAACCCAGATGGTGGGCAAGGGGCTGGATTTTCAGGATGTGACGGTGGTAGGGGTGATCAATGCCGACACGGAGCTGGCCTTTCCCTCGTTTCGGTCCGGTGAGCGAATGTTCCAGCTGCTGAGCCAGGTAGCCGGGCGCTCGGGGCGGGCGGTCAAGGAGGGAAGGGTCTATTTTCAGACCTGGCAGTCGGACCATCACGTGATCGAGGCAGCTAAAAAACATGATTACAGGTCGTTTGCAAGGCGGGAGCTGGGCTACCGCAAAAGTCTCAGCTATCCGCCCTATTCCCGTATCATTCGCTTCATATTCAAAGGGCAGAGGGAAAGGAAGGTGCAGCAGGTCGCGGAGATCTTTACCTCCGGCCTGGTCGAACTCCTTGAGTTCGACGACGTACTGGGGCCGTCGCCCGCCACTATCCTGCGGATGCAGCGTTATTACCGTTGGGAATCGATGGCCAAGATTGATCCGGGAAAAGGGGCCGGGGCGATTGAGCGGCTGCTGGATCGAGCCTTTGCCCTTTTCGAGGAAAAGAAGCCCGAAGGGGCCAGCGCGGTACGAATTAATGTAAACGTAGATGCGTTAGAATAACATATTCCGGGATATTTGGATTCTGCCCGATAATTGCGATTTTTCAATAATGGGGAATCGCGGAACAGCCACTTAACGGATCGCAAATGGGTGAATTAAGAGTAAAACTTGCCGACAGCCAGGAAGAAGTCCAGCAGTTCATGAAGTATGTGCTTCGGGATCTTCGGGCTATGGAAAAGATGCTGAACGAGGATGGATGGTTCGAAAAGGAACCGATCCGCATAGGGGCTGAGCAGGAGCTTTGTATCGTCGATCAGCAGGCCAAAGCCAACCCCATCTCGATGGAGGTACTGGACAAGCTCGAGGATTCCAACATATTTACCACCGAGTTTGCCAAGTTCAACCTGGAGATCAATATGACCCCGCTGGAGTTCAGGGGCGAATGCCTCTCCCAGATGGAGGAGAATCTCCAGCAGCGGGTCGACCGGGTACGGGAGGTGGCCGCAGAGATGGATGGCGAGATACTGATGACCGGCATCCTGCCCACCATCCGCAAGGCCGATGTGGACCTGAAAAACCTGACTCCCCTGGAGCGGTACCGCGCGCTTTGCCAGGCGGTCAATAAGCTGCGCGGCGAGAGTTTCGAGCTGCGGATTCAGGGAATGGATGAACTGCTGATCAAATTCGATTCCCCCCTGCTGGAGGCGGTGAACACCGGCTTCCAGGTGCATATGCAGGTAACGCCCGAGGATTTCGTCCAGAAATACAACTACGCCCTGGCGCTGACCGGGCCGGTATTGGCATGCGCGGTGGGGTCGCCCATCTTTCTGGGCAAGCGGCTCTGGAGCGAAACCCGTATCGCGCTCTTCCAGCAGTCGGTAGACACCCGTACCGCAGGCGATCATATTCGCGATACCAGCCCGCGGGTGACCTTCGGCAACGAATGGGTCAACGACAGCATCCTGGATATCTTTCGCGAGGATACGGCACGCTACCGGGTGATGTTGAGCTCCGAGCAGACCGAGGATGTGGAGCAGCTTATGAAGGAGGGTACGCCCCCACAGATGAACGCCCTGCAGGTTCACAACGGGACGGTCTATCGCTGGAACCGCCCCTGTTACGGCATCAGCAACGGGCAGGCACATCTGCGCATCGAAAACCGGGTCTTTCCCTCGGGTCCCACCGTAACCGACGAAGTGGCCAACTCGGCATTCTGGCTGGGATTGATGAACAAGATGGATGATTACCATGAGGATATCCGTGATGTCATGGATTTTGACGATGCCCGGATGAATTTTGTGGCAGCCTCCAAGCTGGGCCTCGACACCTCCTTCCGCTGGGTCAACAACCGCCGGGTGAACGCGGTGGATCTGATCACCGAAGAGCTGATTCCGATCGCCCGTGAAGGACTTGCAAAAGCCGATGTGAATCAGAGCGATATCGACACCTACCTTGAGATTATCGAAGAACGCACCAAATCGGGCAAGACGATGTCGCAGTGGCTGCTCAAGAACTATGCTTCCCTGATGAAGGAAAACAATTCCAAGGAGCACTCCCTGGCGGCGATCACCATGTCGATGATCAAATATGAGAAAAAAGGCGAGCCGATTCATAAATGGGGTGATGCCAATATCGGCGACCTGGACAGCTGGAAGCCCTCCACGCTGCTGGTGGAGGAGTTTATGACTACCGACCTCTTTACCGTTCAGAAAGACGACATCCTGCAGTTTGTGGCCGACCTGATCAATTGGCGCCGCATCCGATATGTGCCGGTAGAGGATGACCGCAACCGGCTGGTGGGACTAGTGACGATGCGGATGCTCTTCCGCGAATTCAACAACCACATCCACGACGACAAGGAGTTGAAGCAGACGGTCGAGGATATCATGATCAAAAACCCGATCACCATTCATCCCGAAGCCTCGATCATGGAAGCGATGGATATTATGGAGAGTGAAGTGATCGGCTGCCTGCCGGTGGTCAAGAATAACCGGTTGGTCGGCATTATTACCGAAACAAACTATATGGTTATTGCAGGAAGGTTGATACGTATTTTGCATGGAGACAGCGAGGAGGATGAATAGAAGAGAGCACAGTTCAGAACCTTCAGCGGCCGTGCGGGATGACCGGATTATCGGGAAGATCAACGGCACGGACCAGGGTCCGATTATCATCGCCTTTTCGGGGGTCCATGGAAATGAAAAATCGGGTGTAATCGCACTCGAAAAGGTTTTCGAGATGGTGGATCCCTCCAATTTCCGGGGAACCTTCATCGGTATCAAGGCGAACCTTCCGGCCCTGGAAAGGAATGTGCGCTATGTCGATGAGGATCTGAATCGCATCTGGTTTCCCTCGATCGTCGACAAGATCAAACGGTGCCCCATTGATGAGCTGGAATCGGTCGAGCGGATGGAACTCAAGAAAACCCTGCAGATCCTCGAGCAGGAGATACCTACGGAGACCGACCAGACCATTGTGATTATCGATCTGCACTCCTTTTCCGCCGAGGGCTGCATGTTTGCGATCACGCCGGACAAGGAGGACCATACCCGGCTGCTGCGGGGACTGAACATTCCTATGATATTCGGGATCGAGGAGGCGCTGAGAGGCACAGCACTGCGCTATTTCGAGGACCAGGGCTACATCTCCTTCGCCCTGGAAGGGGGTAACCACGAGAATGAGGTGACGATCTACAACAACACTGCGGCCCTGTTGATGCTGCTTCAGTTCGCCGGCAACATCACCGAGGAAAACGTTGCCGGCCTGGAGAAATACTCACACTACCTCGATCAGCATACCCAGCATGTACCCGACGAGGCGGAGTTCGTCTACCAGCATATCATCGAGACCGGTGACGAATTTGAGATGCGGGAGGGATTCAAGAACTTTCAGCAGGTAAAGGAGGGGGAGTGGCTGGCAAACGACAAAAACGGGAAGATACGGGCCCAGTGCGACGGTTTTATCATCATGCCGCTGTACCAGAAACAGGGAAATGACGGATTTTTTATCGTCCGGGAGCTGGAAAATTGACATTTTTTATTATCTTGTTACAACCATCAATGCTCAGATCGTTTAATGCGGTATCTGATATCTACAGCGGAATGCGTCCTTAACACGCTCTCAGTAAAAAACCCCCTTTGCCATGAACGATTATGAATTTATTGACGGCACCCGGCTGTCATCCGTCATCGAATCGCTCATCTTCGCCAGCCCCGAACCGATCAGTGTGGAAAAAATATGCGACATCATCCACCAGGGCGACGGCCACATTGAGCCGGAACCGGAGACGGTGGACGCATTCGTGGAGAAGCTGAATCAGCGCTATGATGAAAACGGCCTGGCGTTCCGTATTGAATTTATCGCCGGAGGCTACACCTTCGCCACCCGAAAGCGGTTTGAGCCCTGGCTGAGCATCTTCCAGCATGAAAATGCCTACCGCAAGCTATCCCAGCCGGCGATCGAAACGCTCGCCATCGTGGCCTACAAGCAGCCGGTCACCAAGCCGGAGGTGGATGAGATCCGTGGGGTGGACTCAGGCTATATCCTCAGGCAGCTGCTGGAAAAGGTGCTGATCGAGGTATCGGGCCGGATGGATGCGCCCGGAAAACCGCTGATCTATCGCACCACCAAGCATTTCCTGAAACATTTCGGTATCAGCTCGATTGAAGATCTTCCGAAACCGCGCGAGATCGAGGAGATCCTGAAGGATGATGATATGGCCGACCACCGGCAATATCTGGTCGACCGGCAGCTGGAACTGCGCGAAATGCAGGAGAAAGCCGAGGAGGGGGAAAACGGTTCCTCGCTGCTGGACGTAGTGAAAAAGATCGAGTCGGAGGAGGAATCCACGGGGTCGGAGAACCGGAATGGCGACGGCAACGGCGAGTTGACCGGAGAGGTCGAAAATTCCTGATACAGCAATTGCCGATATCTGTGCCAAAATCCTATCTTGTCTTTCAAACGGTGAATGGTGAGCCGGTCAGTTTTATTTACACTATGTCATTCACCGCAACAGTTTCATTACACTGATATGAAAAAGTCGAAACCGCCCTACAATATCGATCAGGATTACGACCGCGATGAGAAGATCCGCCTCAACAAGTTTATCGCACATGCTGGTTTCTGTTCGCGAAGAGATGCCGATGACTATATATCAGCCGGCAAGGTTAAGATAAACGGCGAGGTGGTGACGGAGCTGGGCACCAAAGTGACCCGCAGCGACAAGGTTGAGGTAGAGGGACAGACCCTGAGCCTGGAACCCTTTGTCTATATTCTGCTCAACAAGCCGAAAGACACGATCACCACTACCGACGATCCGCGGGGGCGCGACACGGTGATGGATCAGATCGAGGATGCCACCGGCAAGCGGGTCTACCCGGTGGGGCGGCTCGACCGGCACACCATGGGCCTGCTGATCCTGACCAACGACGGTGATCTGGCCCACCGGCTGATGCATCCAAAATACAAGGTACGCAAGACCTACGAGGTAGAGACCAAACGGCCACTCCGCGATGATGAGCTGGATGAGATGGCCGGGGGGATCACCCTGGAAGATGGTCCCGTACAACCCCACCGGGTACAGCGCTTCCCGGGGGAGGGGAACCGGTTCATCCTTACCCTTTTTGAAGGGCGGAACCGGATGGTACGGCGGATGGTTGAATATTTTGGAACCGAAGCGAGCAAGTTGAAGCGAATCGAATATGCCGGACTGACGCTCAAAGGTGTCAAGATGGGCCGGTGGAGGTATCTTCGTCGGAACGAGATCAATGCCCTGCGCAAGCTGGTAAAACTCGATGCGCTCGATGTTCAAAAACATTAAAGACTTTTTCTATGTCCTACAGCACGGTGGTCAAGCAATCCGGGAGTGTCGATTCCTCCGAAAACCTCCCGATCCACTACGACCTCTATGTACCAATCGGTAAAAACGAGGGTTCGATCCCGGTTGTACTGTTTCTGCACGGATTCAAAGGATTCAAGGACTGGGGGCCGTTTCCCGATGCTTGCGAGGCGATCGCACGCGAGGGCTTTGGGGTGGTGGCCTTCAACTTTTCGCTGAACGGGGTGGGTGAGAGCATGACGGAATTTGACCAACTGGAGCTATTTGCCCGGGAGACCCTCTCGCAGGATCTGGACGATGTAGGCCGGGTGATCGAAGCACTCAAGACCGGAAATATTGCCACCGGCAAGGTGGAGCTCAACACCGATGAAATCGGCATCCTGGGCCACTCGCGCGGCGGACAGACAGCGGTGGCAGCCGCCGATGAATATCCGGAGATCGCCTGTCTGGTTACCTGGTCGGCCGTGGCCGATTATAACGCCCGGTGGAGCAGCGAGATGGTGAAGGACTGGGAGACGGAAGGGTATACCGAGATAAAGAACGCCCGCACCGGACAGGTGATGCCGCTGAAACGGGTGGTTTATGACGATGCCCGTGAGCATGCCGATCGAGTGATCGCCCTCAACCGGGTGGAGAACCTCTATATTCCCTCACTTTTCATTCATGCCAGGGAGGATGAGTCGGTGCCCTACCGGGAGGCGGAAAAGTTGTATCAGGCCTGTCCCTCCTCCGACAAAGAGCTTAAACTGATTCCCGACACGGGCCACACTTTCGGTGGTGCCCATCCCTTTGAGGATGAGGAGTTTCCGGAGCCGTTCCGTTACGTGCTGGAGCAGACGATCGAATGGTTTGAATACTATTTGAAATAATCAACGGTTGTAGTAAGAAACAAGATCCAACTGTATCATTCCTTGCAGAGATTTCTTCTTCTATTGCTGACAGCGTATTTCCTGCTGACCGGGTCTCCGGTAAAGGCCCAGCTTCCCGAGCTGATCAACAACCCGGAATTCAGGACGGCCGCCCGGTCCGCCGTGGATTCGGTCTACAACTTCCGTTTTGATGCGGCGATGCGCCTGCTGAACCCATGGAAGGAAAAACATCCCGACCATCCGATCTGGGAGCTTATGCAGGGCATGGAGCTCTGGTGGCATATACTGTCCGACCTGGAGGACACTTCACAGGATGAGCGTTTTTTCCATGTGATGGGAAAGATCGATTACCGAAGCACCCAGTTGCTCCGCCGCCAATCTTCCCATGCCGACGCGCTTATCATCAAGGCGGTTAGCAACGGCTATATCGCCCGCCAGTATGCCAACCGAGACGAGTGGATCACCAGCGTCAACCGCAGCCGCAGGGCGCTCAGCGCGTACCAGCATCTACTGGAGGTGCAGCCCGAATTACCGGATCTGAAGCTGGCCGAGGGGCTGAAACTCTACTATTCGGCGTATCTGCCGGAAGCCTATCCGATCGTACGCACCGTCTCCTGGTTTCTGCCGGAGGGGAACAAGCAGAAGGGGCTGGAGCTGATGGAGTTTGCCGCAGACAGCGCTGTTTTTGCCCGTGCCGAGGCCAACTATTTTCTCGGCAATATCAACTACCAGTATGAGAAAGATTACAAAGAAGCGCTTGAGTACTTCCGCCTGCTGCATGAAACCTACCCGCGTAATAGCTACTACCTGCGGAATCTCGTCAAGACATACTACCGGCTGGAGCAAAAGCAGGAGGCGCTGACATTGATCGAACGGTCGCTACAGCAATGGAGAGAATACCAATGGCCCTTTCTGCAGGTGCTGGAGGAGGATCTGCTCACGATAAAAGGACAAATACATTATGAACAGGAACAACTGGAAGATGCGGAGGCGGCATTCACCGTTGCTTTTGAAAAGGGACAGGAGCTGCCCAATACCGGTTACCGAAACGACCGCGCCCGCTCGGGGTTCTATCTGGGGCTGATCCACTACCGGATGAACAATAAGGAGCAGGCGAAGCACTATTTTGAAAAGGTAGCCGATATGAAACTCGATTCGGCGTATCGCCAAAAGTCCCAAGAGTGGCTGGACAAGATGGAATGACCGCACAGAGGCGCAATTCGGGCGGCAGCTCCGGAATCAATGTCCCCTGCCGGTCAGTGATTCCCCATCTGCATCAGGGCGTCGCTCATATCCTCATAGTCGCTGGGAATCATAAAGAGGGATTCCTGCAGCGATTTCGATACGATGCGGGTCGCTTTCAGTTTTACCTCCCGTCTGTTGCCCGAAGAGACACGGGCCACCTCCAACGGCATGAATCCTTCTGAAAACACCTCCTCCGCCCAGTTCGGGGTGTTGTCGGCGGCGCTCATCGGCATCTTGGGAAGAATGAAATTGCCCATCCCTCTGGCCGCGCAGATTTCATATTCTTTCCGGTCCTCCATCGATAGCCAGATGGTGCAGGAACGGCCTGCAACGGTCTTGGTCCGACCTGTTTTTTCAATCTGGCTGTTTCGTACGGTGTTGGAGACCTCTTGGCCCTTTTCCCGGGCATCGAACTTCACATATCCCCGCATCTGATGCATAAGCAGCACCATCTGATTCTTATCGGAAAAGTAGAGCATCACGGCCTTCTGGTTGCCTTGGCCGAACTCCAGCCTCGCCTTGTCCCCCTTAATCATATAGATCAGGTCGCCGGTCTGCGACTGCCGCATTTCCGGAACTTCGAAATGGATCACTCCTTCAAAATCCTGGGCAGCTGCCTGTTCAAATCCCGATAATGCAATTATGCATATCAGGAAACACAGTAAGAAGTATCTTTTTCTAATCATCGACGCTGAATTGCTTAATTTCAGATTGCCGTTCAAATATATGGGAAATAGATGCATTGGAACCAACCCAATATAGCAAACAGGGTGTTACAGTGCGATAGATTAATTTTTCAGACTGTCGGAACCGCACAGGACCGATTAGCCATATATTACAGTTATAAAGACAGGTCGTCTGAACAGGAGATCCAATTCAACGTTTCAGTACCATGCTCATTGGAATCATTTCGGATACCCACGATCATGTACCGCACACCCAAGAGGCAGTCGAGCAATTCAGGCAGCGGGATGTAGACCTTGTGTTGCACGCCGGCGATTACTGCAGCCCATTTATCATTCCCCATTTCGAAGGACTGAACTTCAAAGGGATTCTGGGCAACAACGACGGCGATCTGCACACCCTTATGCAGAAATTTGATGATATCGGGGCCGAACTGGCCGGTGGGTTCCTGGAGCTGGAGGCCGGGGGATTGTCGATCGCCATGTACCACGGGACCCATGAGGGCATTACGAACTCCCTTCACAGATCGGGAAATTACGACGTGGTGATCAGCGGCCACACCCATGAACAGGTGAACAGCAAGATGGGCAACACCCAGGTGATCAATCCCGGTACGGCCCACGGATTCGGTGATCAGCCCAGCATCGCCATCTTGGATACCGATTCAAGAAAGGTGAGTTTTGTGGAACTGAACTCATAGGTTCTCACAGACCGCTTCGGTAAAGGTATCGGTGGTGCCGGATCCCCCGATGTCGGGCGTGCAGGCCGTCTTATCTTCAAGCGATTTGTAGACGGCCGACCGGATCTTTTCTGCAAGCGAATCCTCATCAAGGTGCTCCAGCATCATCAGCGCGGAGAAGAGAAAGGCGATCGGGTTCGCTTTTCCCTGGCCCGCGATATCGGGAGCGGAGCCGTGAACCGCTTCAAAGATGGCGGCGTCATCACCGATATTGGCGGCCCCGGTGAGGCCCAGTCCGCCTACCAGTCCCGCGGCCAAATCGGAGAGAATATCCCCGAACAGGTTGGTGGTGACGATCATGTCGAATTGATGGGGATTCAATACCATCTGCATCGCCATGTTGTCTACGATGATATCCTCGAATTCGATCTCCGGGAAATCCTTCGATATATTTTCGCCCACCTCAAGAAACAGGCCGGTAGTGTATTTCAGAATATTTGCCTTGTGAACCAAGGTTATCTTTTTGCGTCCGTACCGTTTGGCGTAGTTGAAGCAGGCCCGGATGATCCGTTCGCTGGCCGAGCGGGTGACCACCGCGATGCTTTCGGCGTGGGCTTCCTTGTTATCGTCGACCCACCGCTCCTCGCCGATATAGAGTCCCTGGGTGTTTTCGCGAAACAAGACCATATCCACATCTTTGAAGGGGGTATCGATATTGGGCAGTGAACGGGCAGGACGGATATTGCTGTACAGTTCGAATTTCTGGCGAAGCGCCACATTAACCGAACGGAATCCGGCCCCCACCGGTGTGGTCAACGGCCCTTTGAGAGCGATGCGATATTTTTCAATGGCATCGAGGGTTTCCTGTGGCAGTGGATCACCCAGCTCGTCATTGGCAGTTTTGCCCGCAATATGTTCGATCCAGTTGATTTCAGCGCCGGCCTCTTTTAGAATAGTGGTAACGGCATCAGTGATTTCAGGGCCGATGCCGTCGCCCGGTATCAGTACGATATCATACATAGATTGTGTAAAAACGGTTATGTGTCAATTAACATGTCAGTGCTTTGGAAAGCAGCGCCAAAGATACAAAGAATCGTTCTCACATTCATTGAACGCCCGACTGTAAATTCCTTTTTCGTGTTCAATCGATGATCAGTACCGCCGAACCGCTGAAATTACCCTCCCTGAGGTCATTCAGTGCTTCATTGGCCTGCCCCAGCGGGTATGTGGTTACGTCGGTCTTAACCGGTATCCCGGGAGCCAGCTGCAGGAACTCCTCGCCGTCGCGCCGCTCAAGGTTGGCTACCGACTCGATCGATCGTTCTTCCCAGAGTATCCGGTAGGGGAAGGCCGGGATCTCGCTCATGTGGATGCCGGCGCACACTACATTGCCCCCTTTCTTGACCGCTTTCAGCGCTTCGGGCACCAGCGGTCCGACCGGCGCGAAGATGATGGCGGCGTCCAGTGGTACAGGCGGCTGTTGATCGGAACCGCCGGCCCAGACCGCTCCTTTTTCGCGGGCAAACTGCTGCCCTTCCTGATCGCCGGGGCGGGTGAATGCGTATACTTCACGTTCCCGGTCTACAGCTACCTGCGTGAGGATATGAGCGGCGGATCCGAAACCGTAGAAGCCCAGGCGTTCTCCGCCGCCGGCCTTGCGAAGCGAACGGTAGCCGATCAGTCCCGCGCAGAGCAGGGGCGCCGCCTGGGTGTCGGGGTAGTCTTCCGGGATGGGAAAGCTGAATCGGTGATCCGCCACCGCATATTCCGCAAATCCACCGTCGATATCGTACCCGGTGAAGCGCGCGTGGTCACAGAGATTTTCCTGGTCATTCCGGCAGTAATCGCACTCCCCGCAAGTCTCTCCCAGCCAGGGGACCCCCACCTTGTCCCCGATCTCGAAATCATCAACCTCTGCTCCGAGCTCCTCTACCTCCCCGACAATCTGGTGTCCGGGGATCAGCGGAAGCTTGGGTTCCTCCAGATCGCCGTCGACGATATGCAGGTCGGTGCGGCAGATCCCGCAGGCGCCGACCCTGATAAGAATTTGATTCTCACCGGGTTCCGGTATGGGCATCTCCTGCCGTTCCAGCGGTTCGCCCACCGATTTGAATACCATCGCTTTCATAGTCTGATGTTGATCAATGATATCTCTACTCTACATAGATTTCAGGGCAGCGTAAAATAGGCGATGCCGTCCGGTGTCTCTCCTGTCTTGAATCGATCGATCACCCGCCACCGGGAGGTATCGATCACCACGATCTGATTTGCCTGGCTGTTGGCCACAAACAGCCGCTGGTTGTCGGAGGAGAAGGTCAAACCGATCGGTACCCCGCTGATCTGTGCCTGGGGTTCGGTACTCACTTTGGCTACCTGCTCTTTTGACTCGGTCCCAAATATGCTGACCTCGCTGGAGCGTGCATTGGATACCGCCACCCAGTGGCCGTCCGGTGATATCTCGGCCCGTATCGGAAACTCGCTGCTTTTTAGCGTATGCTTGATATCAAGACTCTCGGTATCGATGATCATCACCGTATCGGATTCACGGTTGGTCACCCAAAGCTCATTCCGGTCGGCCGCCAGCGTGATTCCTTCGGTGCCCTGTCCCGTTTTGAGGGTCCTGATTACCGTTCCCTTCTTGAGATCCAGCACACTCAGTGTTCCCGATCCGAGATTCGGCACAAACACGCGGTCCTGATCGGCATCCAGTTCGACCATATGAGATACACGCTCGTTCGTCTTGATCGTTTTCACAATCTTACCGCTGTCAATATCTACCACAGCCACCGCCTGTTTTTCCTCCACCGATACCACCACGCGGCGGTTGTCACTAAACCATTGAACCCCGTGGGGTCGTCCGTAGGGTTCTAGATCGATCGATTTGGAAACTTTCTGCTGTTGCAAGTCGATGACGGTAAGGCTATAGCCGGGCCTCTGGTCGCCATAGTTGGTTATCACTGCCCGGCTGCGGTCGGGGGATACCGCCACTTCATGGGGCGCATTACCGGTAGGGTAGCGGGCGACCACCTCGCCGGACTCTGCCTCCAGCTGCCAGGCGGTATTACCCGATTTATTCAGAATAAGAATAAAATCGCCGTTGCTCTGTTTTTCCGAAGCGCCGAGTCCGACAACGCTTACTATCAGCAACACTATCAACAAGCCGATCCAGCTGTTCTTCATGGCAAATTTTTTAGATGAGGGTTATTGTACATCTATAAACGATAGCGGATCGGAAACGTTTCAGTTGGGCTGCGTTCCGCCGCATGAAGATCGGAGGTTGAACGGCCACCTGTCAGCCGCGCAGGATATTCATCGGGTTGCCCTTCCAACCGGGGAACAGCTGGGTGCCGTCGGGTATATCAAGATGGGAACCGGCCACCCCGGCAAAGAGCGAGCGGAAGTCGGTTGTGACAGGCAGATCCCGTGCATCCTCCAACTGTTCAGGGGCCAGAGTGGGAATAGATCCGTGCACCCGGCCTCCCCGAGCTTTTTCACCGAGAACAAACATGCAGGAGGCGCGTCCGTGATCGGTCCCGCCTGATCCGTTTTCCTTTACTGTTCGTCCGAATTCCGTCATGGTCATCACCACCACTCGGTCACGCCAGGACTCCAGGTCCTTCCAGAAGGCGTCGATACTGTTGGAGAGATCGGCAGCCCGGTTGGCGAAGGATCCCTGTTCGGTGCCTTGACGTACGTGAGTATCCCATCCGCCGGATTCGGCAAAAGCTACCTCCAGGCCCACGTCATTTTTTATGAGCAGGGCGATCTGCCGCAGGCTTTGGCCGAGGGGCGTGTTAGGATAGCGGGCATTGTTGGAGGGGCGGTATCGGTCGATATCCAGGCTTTTCAGCATCCGTACCGCTTCAAAGCTTTCCTTTCCGGTATCGTTCAGCAGCCGGTCGGCGGTTTCCATGTAGATCGCTTCAAATCCGTCGGAAGCTACGCCAGCACCGCCTGTTGCATTCCCAATCTGAAAATCCTCCAGCTTTTCAATCGCCAGGGCCGGATGGGGCCCGTAGAACGACTTGGGCATGGTTTTGGTCATGGAGAGGGCTTGAAAAGGGGTGGGGTCGTGACCGGAAAGGCCCACCGCCCGATTCAGCCACCCGGATGAAGTGCCTTTGTCGAACGGCGTTCCGCTCTCCATATAATCCTGAGCGTCGAAATGGGAGCGGGTGGTGTTGGGCGAGCCGATGCCGTGAACGATCGCCAGGCTGCCATCCCTGAAGTAGGGTTCAAAAGGCCGAAATGCAGGATGCAGGGCGAAACCGTTATCCAGGTCGATTAGAGAGCTGTTGCGGCCAGGCCGCATGTAAAGTTGCGGTCGGAGCTGTGCCAGGTGACGGTCGTCGATGGGCGGAACCGCCATCAGCCCGTCCATTGCTCCCCGCTGGAAAATCGCTACCAAAATCTTTCGGCGGGATGCCGCATCGGCAGTTCCTGCCGCCAGTGCCGACCGGTTTAAAAATGCGGGGATACCGCCCATGCCGATCGAAAATACCGAGACGGCGGCGGATTTAAGGAACGCTTTTCGTGAAATCATGATGATGCTCCTATCTTCGTTGAAATTCCGGTGAACCCAGGATGATTCCGGTGATCCGAGCCAGCAACGCGGTGTTCTCCTTTCCGGAGTCGTTCCCATTGGGGGTGTGGTTATGACTGTTATCCGCCGTTTTAGGAAAGGGGTTGGAGACCGACCGCTCTCCGCCGGAGTCCGGGATCTGTGACTCGAGTTTCTGCCGGTATTCCGAATCGTGGACCAGGGTCATCAGGGTCTCCTGCAGCTCTTCGGTATGCTGGCCGGGTAGCAGCCAGTCAGAAAGCAGGGTTAGTGCCTCCTCCGGCGATTCAGGATCGTTCTGGTCGAGCAGTGCAGGCAGGTCCACACGGGTACCCGGGATCTCTCCTGCAGCCAGTTCCATTCCGAAGTTCATCCTGTTCAGCAGGGCCCCTGCATTGACCCACTCTTCGGCCCTGTCGGGAAATCCTGTTGGAGCCTGACAGGCATAGAGCGGTTCACCCATCCGACTGCTCCATTCATACAGGGCCCTTGGACTTTCGAGTCGGGTGCCGGTGGCCCGAAGAGCGCTCACCACCAGCTCAAACGGGGTTTTGATCTTCGAATGCAGTAATTTGGGATCCCAAAACTCAGGGGAGGAGACCAGCTCGATCAATACCGATCGGATATCGCCGCCGGTATCCAGAAAGGTTTCTGTCATGCGGTCGAGGAGTGCCGCCGGTGGGTCATCTGAGACAAAATGCACTGCCAGCTTGTAACTGATATGCCGGGCGGTCGAAGGGTGAGATGCCAGCATCCGGATCACCTCTTCCCCCTCTTTCAGCCCGCCGCCTGCCGGCCAGCTTTGTCCGAGAATCGTTTTGGCGTTTGCATCATGCAGATCGGCGCGAAAGAGGAAGTCGCCCTCACGTACAAAACCGACTTTTGAAAGGCGATCATAGCGTTCTTCGAAACGGCGCGCTTCTTTGCGTCCGTAGGGATAGGCGGTCCAGCCCGTGAGCGCCCGGGCCAGCTCCTCGATATCCTGCTGGGTATATCCCCCATCAACCCCCAGGGTGTGCAACTCCAGAAGCTCGCGGGCGTAGTTTTCATTGATCCCCTTGGTCCGTGATTGGACATTTCTCATGACGCGGTCGGCGGCCCTCCTGCCTGCTACCCTTTCCACGTTCATGCCCATGGTGATCATCACCGTGTCGGAGGCGGTGGACTGGGCGTTGTCGAGGTAGAACAGCATCGCGGGGTGCTTGGCCGTACTCATCAGCAGATGTTCAAATCTGCCCAGGGTGTGTGGACGAATGGCATGCATTTCATAGCCGGTCAGAAAATAGCGGGCGAGATTGTCGGTGACCGATACATTAAAATGGTTGAACCAAAAATCGGTCATCACCTCCTGGAGCTGGTTGTCGCTGTAGGTCGCCCGCAAAAACTTCTGTGTCACCAGTTCTGCATAGAGTTCTCTCAGGGGCCGGTATCCTTTCTCCCGATAATAGTCCTGCAGTTTCGAGCGCAATTCGCTCTTTTCAAGCTCTGTATAGTTTTCAGGAAGCACTCCCTCTCGCACCGCCTCCCTGATCACCATGCCCGGCTGGCGGTATGTTTCGGCGAGCTCTTCGGTGCTCTTACGCAGGGTTTTCAACCGGGAGAGCAGATGATCGAGCTGGGGATTGGAAAAGGATCGATCCAGCTGCCTGGCAAACCATTGCTCCGGACTCATCTCCATCACCTGCTGCAGATCCCCCGGGCGCGGCCCGAAAGCAAACCGGTTGAGCAAATGCAGAGCCGCCTGCTGTTTGGTCAATCCTGCCTCCTGATAGGGCATATAAACCGTTGGCCGGTTTTCATTCTCCGGCAATGATTGTGATACCGCCATCAGGTAGAGAGCGGCAGTTACCAGCAGGAGTAGCAAGCCAAAATTTTTTCCGGGGAATCGATTTATCAACTTTCGGAGATCTGTGTTGGGGTTGTGCTTTTATATTGATACACACGAACCCCATTGAGGCCCCTAAGTAAGAACGGATTGATGGCGGAGGAGGATCGGATCAGTAAAGCCGTCTGCGGCTCTTGAGGTAGTTGTCGAGGCTCTGCTGGCCGGGACCAATGAACAGCAGGCTGAAAAAGATGATGGCTAGCATGATCGGGTTGGAGAGTAAGGCAAAACCCCCGCCGATGAGGATCTCCTTGACCACCAGCACTATCATCACCAGGATCAGGGAGATCAGGGTTGGCGTGAAAAAAAGTCCCAGGATCAGAAATATACCGCCGAAAAACTCAATGATAGCGATGATAAATCCAAAAAACATGGGTGCGAATTCAATTCCCACATATTGCATCATCTCACCATAGCTTTCCCAGGCTTCCGGCCCTCCGAAAACGGTTGGATATCCTTTCAGGATAAAAAGGATCCCCAGTCCCGTTCTCATGAACAGAATACCGAGATTTCGATATTTACCGGATTTACGGCGTCTCATATTCAGTTATGAAAGTTAACTAATGGTTCAGTGTTGGTCGGTGTAACGTATACGGTAGATGGTGCCGCTGTAGTCGTCTGATACCAAGAGGGATCCATCCTGAAGCTGCAGCAGGTCTACCGGTCGGCCCCAGACCGATTCATCATCCTCCAGCCAGCCCTGAACGAAGGGTTCGTACGACACCGCTTCTCCATCCTCCAGCTGCACGCGGGTTATTCTGTATCCGATCTTTGTACTGCGATTCCAGCTCCCGTGTTCCGCGATAAAAATATCTCCCTGGTACTCAGCAGGAAACATCTCACCCGTGTAAAAAAGCATTCCCAGTGCAGCCACGTGAGGGCCGAGTTCCCTTGCGGGCGTTTTGAAGTTGATCTCCAGCTGCTTTCCCCGCTCGCCGAACTCGGGATCCCATATATCTCTGCCGTGGAAATAGGGATAGCCGAAATGTTCTCCCGGCTTGGTCAGGCGGTTCAGCTCGTCGGGCGGTCGGTTATCGCCCAGCCAGTCGCGCCCGTTGTCGGTGAACCAGAGGTTGCCTGTTTCGGGATGCCAGTCGAATCCGACCGAATTGCGAACACCATGGGCCACGATCTCCCTGTTTGTCCCGTCGGGATTGATGCGGGTAATGGTGGCATAGAGCTCATTATCCGGGTTGCAGATGTTGCAGGGAGCGCCCACCGGTATGTAGAGTTTGTCGTCCGGGCCGAAGGCAATATACTTCCAGCCGTGATGCTCATCGGACGGATATTGGTCGTTAACCACCACCGGATCGGGAGGATTATCCAGCCGGGCACTAATATTGTCGAACCGAAGGATGCGGTTTACCTCCGCCACATAGAGCGATCCGTCGCGCAGGGCCACCCCGTTCGGCATGTTGAGATTTTCCGCTATAACATAAACCCGATTGGCTTTGTTGTCGCCGTTTTCATCAACGACGGCATATACCTTTCCGGCGCGGCGGGTACCTACGAACAATATTCCATCGGTACTCATCGCCATCGAACGGGCGTTGGGAAGATCGCCGGCGTAGATCTCCACGGCAAAACCATCGGGAAGGTCCAGTTTTTCGAGCGAACTGCTTACATCGCCGGAGGCAGAACAGCTTAGGAAGCCGGGGACGGCAACGATCAAAACAGAGAGCGAGAACAGGTATGGCTGCAAGCGAAATTTGTCGAAGTAGAACATGTGAGTTGATGCGAATGCGTTACCGGGCACCTGATTGTTAAATGATTATAGCAGGCTTTTGGCTTAAAAGCGAGCAAACACAGCCTGCTGCAAGATAAATCTTTGTAAAAAGTTCAGATACGCTCCTTAAGGCGGTCGAAGAAATCGGCCTGGGCAGGATTGATCTTTTTCCGGGCCTCCGGTTCCGGGAAGAAGCGGGCTTCGTCGATCTCCGGAAACGATTTGGTCTGGCCCGAATTGGGCGGCCACTCCATCTCAAAGGTATTGCATTCAATCCGGTGGCCGGCCGGCAGATCCCCTTCCAGTCCCCAGGCTTCTACGGTTTTACCTCCTTTCTGTTTAAGCGAGCCCAGCGGGATGAAATCCCCTTCCGGTTCAAATCCGATCTCCTCGTCAAATTCCTGTATTGCCCTCTCAAGGGGATCCTCGCTGTCGAGATCGATCTCGCCCTTTGGAATCGACCAGGCTCCCTCATCTTTGTTTTGCCAGTAGGGCCCGCCGGGATGCACCAGCAGAAACTCCAAGGGGTCATCATCTCTGAACAGCAATATGCCTGCACTTCTCTTCGCCATTTACGGTGAATTCTTTTGCATCACATTTTTGCTTTATCCGGGGGGCTACATCCGGTCCAGTATCCAGTCCGGGGTCAGTTTGAAGAGCCAGGCGATCAGCCGCCATCGCCGGGTGATATAGGCGTGATTGCGCCGTTTTTCGATCGCATCGGCAATCTGCCGGGCCGCGGTCTCTTCACTGGCCACCCAGAACAGGCCTTCCTTGTTATCCGTCATTTCGGAGCGCACAAAACCGGGCTTGATATCGCTTACGGCGATATCGGCGTCGGAGTGATTGGCCTTCTGGCGATAGCCCTGCAGGTAGGTGGAAACGTAGGCCTTGGACGCGTTGTAGGTTGCCGACAGGCCGTACCCGAAGAGTGAGGCGATGGAGGAGATACCCACAATATGCCCATGTCCCCTCTCTTCAAAATAGTCGAACGAGTAGTTTGCCAGGGCCGAAAATCCCTGCACATTCACGTCGATCACCCGTTTCTCCACCTCCCAGTCGGAACTTCCCCGAAAATTGGAAACGCCGGCATTCAACACCATGATATCCATACCGCCCATCTGTTCTATTAGCGAATCAAGGTGACCGAACGCTTCCTGTTCTCGGGTGACATCCATATACTGTATGAAAATCCGTTCATCGAGCTCCTCCTTCAGCATGTCGAGCCGTTCCACCCGGCGCCCGGTTCCGCCCACGACGCAGCCGCGGGCATGCAGCTCTCTTGCCAGCGCCCATCCGATGCCGGAGGTGGCTCCCGTTATCACAACTTTTTTGTCCATATAGTGTCAACAGGTTTATTTAGTGATCTCCGCGGTGAGCCGGATCCAGCCACGGCCTTGGTACTGCGGTTCAAACTGGTCGGGATGGATCGTTTCCGCCAAAATCCTCGCGGAGTCGGTCAATCGCGGCCCGGGGCGGTTGAAATAGTGGTGTCCGTCGGCGATATATACGCGGTTGTGCTGTACCGCATTTAATGCACGCCATTCCGGCCGGCTGTTCAATGCTTGAACTTCACCCAGCGTCTGTTCAATGGAATATCCGCAGGGCATGATCAGAATCACATCGGGTGCAGCCTGCTGCACCGGTTCCCAGCCGATCACAGGCGAGTGTTCACCAGGGGTCGAGAGCAGGGCATGGCCTCCGGCTATTTGGACCAATTCCGGCACCCAGTTACCTGCACTCATCAGCGGATCGAGCCACTCGATGCAGAGTAGCTCGGGAGTGGGCAGGTCCTCTGCCATATCGGATATTCGGCTGAACTGCCGTTTCATATTCCGAACAAGCGCATCCCCTTTTTCTGTTACTTCCAGCACACGTGCGATCTCGAGAATCGAGTTATACACCTCTTCCAGATTTCCCGGCGACACGGAAAGGATCTTCACCTTCTGGTCCAGATACTCCGCAACCGCTTGCTGTACTTCGGGCAGTGAGGCTGCACAGGCTTCACAGTGGTCCTGGGTTATTATGAGATCCGGATCCAGTTCGGCCAGTTTTTCGGCGTCCACTCTGTATACCGACAACCCATCTTGCAGGAGGGTTTCGATCTGGTGGTCGATCTCCCTGCTGCTGTCACCCAGGTCGGTCTTCGGTTTCGTGCAGGATGGCAGCTGCGTAACCCCGTTGGGATAGTCGCATTCATGCGACCGCCCGACAAGGTATTCTCCCAGGCCCAGTGCATGGACGATCTCGGTGGTACTCGGGAGCAGTGAAACGATGCGCATTGCTGATGGATATTTGTTCGGCACCTTTTGTGCTCTTAAAATGACGCCTAAATAGTTATTTTCCAACTCGATTGAGTAAACCCAAAGCAAGAGTAACGAATATGATTGAATGGGAAGATTTTGAGAAGATCGATCTGAGAACCGGAACGATCAGGGAGGCACAGATCAACCCGGATGCACGGAAACCGGCCTATGTGCTGAAGATCGATTTCGGGCCAATGGGCGAGAGGACCAGTTCGGCCCAGATCACCCGCAACTACACCCCTGAAGACCTGGTGGGCAAGCAGATCGTTGCCGTGATGAATTTCCCGACGAAACGGATCGCCGGGGTGCAATCGGAGGTGCTGGTGCTGGGTGTGTTATCGGATGAAAAGGGAGTGGTATTGCTGGAACCGACGATACCGGTGGAGAATGGAGCGGTGATAGGGTAGGGCCGCATTACAATTCCGATCCGGTTTCTGGTGAGGCCGGACCCAGCTTACCGGGAATAAACAGGCTTCATTGACCCATACACTGACGAAGATAATCCACAAACCTACCGTCCGGGTGATGGATCAGGCATTTCGGCCGGGTGTAAGGGGTAGAGCGATATTTTAGAAATGGTTGAATAATCCCTATCTTTTGAAACTTATTTAGAAGCCAACAAAGCAGCCTAATCTTATTACATTTACATTTATGAGAAATCTGAAAACATTGTCAATACTATTCATCGGACTCTTCTTCGTTGCTTCCGCCGCCTACGGGCAGGGCGGGCAGCAGCAGATGCAGGCCCTGGATCCTGACAGCGTAAGCCAGCAGGAGCTCCAATCGATGGTACAGATCACCGATTCGATCCAGGTGATCAGCCAGAAAGTTCAGGATGATATTCGAAACTTGGTCCAGGATGAGGGGATGGAATTCGAACGCTTCCAGAAAATCATGATGAGCAAGCAGAACCCGCAGATGGCCCAGAATGTGGAAGCGACACCCGAGGAGGAAAAACTGTTGCAGGAACTCCAGCCGAAGATCATGAGCATGTCGCAGGAGGTCCAGATGAAGTCGATGCAGATCGTGCAGAATTCCGATCTCTCGATGCAGCGGTTTCAACAGATCTTCAGGACGCTGCAGGCCAATCCGGAGCTGGCCAAACGGTTCCAGGCGCTGAAGAACCAGCAGCAACAGTGAGACTGGCGGATATATAAATTAATTTTGGCATGAAAAAGCCCGTCGCCTTGATGGGCTTTCTTCATTTGGTACTTACCCATTCGCTTTCTTCCAGGTAAAAGCGCCACGGCCTTTCGGCGTGTTCGCCGGCGTAATCGACTCCAACCCTCTTGGTTGCGGTGATCTGCTCACCGGCCGGATCTGTTCCGCGGTCTTCGATCCAGATCTTGTTACCGGTCAGGTCGGTCCCATCCTCCGTCGTTCTGATACCGAGCGCCTGGGTCAGCCGGCCGGGTCCCGCGGTCAATGAAGGGGAAAGCGTATCATGACCTCTTCTCTCGAGCATGAGGCTAATTCCATCGACCGGCTTCACCGCCCGGATCAGCACCGCATCCGCTTTGTCATTTTCATTGGTCACAACATTGAACAGGTGGTGAATGCCGTAGCAGAGGTAGATATAAGCGACGCCGCCCCGCCTGTACATCACTTCCGTCCTTTCGGTACGCCGCCCGTCGTTCGCGTGGCAGGCCCGGTCGTTGCGTCCGGAATAAGCCTCTGTTTCCACGATAATGCCGGTGGTCAGCTCCCCATCCTTCAGGCGGGTGCACAGCACCTTGCCCAGCAGTTCCCGACTGATTTGGACCACATCGGGACGGGTGAAAAATGCTCGTTTCAGTTTTTCAGCCATCTATCTCAATGGTCAGGATATCGCTGTGTAGGGATTTTCCCTGGAAGGTTTCTCTTTAAGAAACACCTCCTGGTAAGCTTTGGCCACGATGGTGGTGAAGACGAATAGCATCGCCGTGTAGAACACCCAGATACCGATGACCACCGGGATCGCGTAGCCCTGGTAAAAATACTGATAGGCACGGAAGGCATAATCCAGATATACGCCGACGCCATACTTTGCCACTTCGAACAGCACGGTGTAAACCGTGGCGCCCAGCAGGGCCACCCGGGGTTTCATCCGTTTTTCACTGATGTAGCGGTAGATAATGTAGAACAGAAAGAAGGTGAACAGTATCGGAATCAGGATGTTCAGAAAATCGTAGATCCAGCTCAGCTCAATGACGATGTCGGTCATCGGGAGAGAGATCTCATCGAAGGAGATGAAAGAGAGGATTGAGATGACGATGCTGAAAAAGATAAATACACCTCCTACTATCCCGAAGGTGAAAAAGTTGTGAACCCACTCCATGACGGGATGCTTGCGATCCTCGATCTCAAAGATTTCGAACACCACATGCTTGACGGTGTGAAACAAGCCCTGGGAAAAGAAGATCAATATGACGATCCCTACCAGCCCGAAGATCTGGCGCCCTTCGATCAACGGTTTTAGCATCGATTCAATGGTCATAGGTCCCGGGATCACCTCTCCGCTGTCGGCCTCATAGGAAAAGCTGGGGAAAAGTTCCTTTCCGTAGCGAACCACCTCCTGGAAGGCCTCCTCGAATGTTAGCACATAACCGATAATGGAGATCAGCAGGAGGACAAAAGGGATGGCGCAGATAAATAGATTGAAGGTAACCGCCGATGCGTTGTGAAACACATCCTTTTTCATGGTTAAATCTAAAACTATGCGCCAGAAATCCTTATACTTTTGGATAGTATGTTGATCGGTATCGATAAGTAGGCTAAACTTGTTTATCGTTTCTTATCCAAAACAGCCGTAAAAATAATTAAACATTCGTTTTCATTCACTTTTCATTTATATCATTATCGATATTACATAAATTATTTAGAAACCCAATCATTCATTTTCCCAATAAACTCCGTTCATCCACATGAGTGTTGAAACCAAGTCGCTGACACCGTTGATGCAGCAGTACCATGAGATCAAGGATAAGCATCCGGGCGCCGTTCTGCTTTTCAGGGTGGGGGATTTCTATGAGACCTTTGCCGATGATGCCGAGCTGGTCAGCCGGGAACTGGGAATCACACTCACCAAGCGAAACAACGGACGGGACCAGACGCCGCTGGCCGGCTTCCCCTACCATGCCCTGGATACCTACCTGCCCAAATTGGTCAAAAAGGGGCACCGGGTGGCGATCTGCGAACAGGTGGAGGATCCCTCGGAAGCCAAGAAGGCCGGGCGCAAGGTGGTGGAGCGGGAGGTGACGGAGATCACCACCCCCGGAGTTACGCTTTCGGAAAAACTGCTCGAACACAAGCGCAACAACTATGTGGCTGCTGTCTATATGAAAGGGGACCGGGTCGGGGTCTCTTTTGCCGACATCTCGACCGGTGAGTTTGCCCTGAGCGAAGTAACAAAAAAACAACTTGCAGACCTGTTGCAGTCGATCAGCCCCTCGGAGCTTTTGATACGGAAAAAGCATAAAAACGACCTGCCAGAGGTGCTGCAGAGTTACAACACCACTTTTATCGAGGATTGGGTGTACGAAGGTGATTACGGATACGAACTGTTGACCGATCATTTCGAAACCCATTCGCTGAAGGGGTTTGGCGTGGAGGAATATGGGGTGGCCCAGGTGGCGGCCGGCGCCCTGTTTCACTATATGGTGGAGACGCAGAAAGCCTCCCTCGGGCATATCCGCCGCCTCTATGCCTATGAAAATAA
>JAWVYR010000004.1:0-24703 GCA_033722635.1 Balneolaceae bacterium
GCATCCGTGGAACAATGCACGGCGAGATAGTGATCGTCGTATTGGCTCCAGTCGTGATTCTCAAGCTGATCTCTGAAATCATTTTCCTTCAGCACCATGCCTTTGAATAGAAACTGCGAGAGGTCCAGTTCATCAATCGGGGTCTCGTCATAATATTTTTCCAGGTCGATGGTAACCAGTTTATCGGACTGCTTGACCTTGTTGACGATTTCTCCTTCCGGGCTCATGGCTATACGGTAAATGATTCACCGCAGGAACAGGTGCGGGTGGCGTTTGGATTATGAAAGTGAAACCCTTCCCCCTTCAGACCCTCGGTGTAATCCAGCTGGGTGCCCGAAAGGTAGAGATAGCTCCGCATGTCGACCACCAGTGTGATACCGTTGTCCTCAAATAGCTGTTCATCGGACTCCTCATCTACCGGTTCGGTATCGAAATCGAGCTGATAGGTCAGCCCGGAGCAACCGCCGCTAACCACTCCCACTCGCAGCTTGGCTTCTTCCGGGAGATCCTGCTCTTTCCGGATCTGGTTGATTCGCCGGGCTGCACGTTCACTGACGGATATTGACATATTTATCGACATTGATCGGTCTTTATTAAACGGATACCACTTCGATTTCAGGATCGATGCGTTTGACCATACTCTCGATCGCGTAGAGCGTACCCGTGGTGGCGGTCGGACAGGTACCGCAGGCGCCCTGATAATGCACCTTGAGCCGGTTCCCTTCGAGGCTCAGAATTTTCAATCCGCCTCCGTCGGCCAACAGGTAGGGACGAACCTGCTCGTCCAGCAGCTGGTTGATCTGCTGCAGGCGGGGATCGTCAGTATCCTGCACCTCTTTACTGGCATGGACCTCCTCATCCTCCACCGCATCGTTTTGCGGTTGGGCATCCCGGATCGGTGGAGCCAGTTGCCGAAGCAGGTCCGACCATACCGCTTTGCCATCCTGGGTTACGGTCACATATTTGTCCACATAGTAGACATTGATCACGTGATCGATCGCAAACAGCGATGAGGCAAGATCATCGGGTTCCGCCTCCTGGGCGTTCTCAAACGACTTGGTCACTCCGTTGGTGAGCGGTTCACCGAGTACGAACCGCATTGCATCGGGGTTGGGGGTTCGCTCTATCTCTTTGATTTTGGGCATGTCTCAGTCTTTTGCATTAAATGTTACAGACGTTTAAAAACGAAGTTTACGGTAAACTATTTCATTCATCCAAAGTGCATATCAGAAGAACTTCTGTACCTGTTTGATACCGTCAGCCAGCCGGTCGATATCCTCTTCGTTGTTGTAGAAGGATATCGAGGCTCTGGCCGTTGCAGGAACATTGAACCGTTTCATAGTCGGCTGTGCACAGTGATGGCCGGTGCGAATCGCGATGCCCTGCTGATCGAGAATGGTTCCGATGTCCGAGGGATGTATACCATCCAGGACGAAAGAGATCACCGAAGCTTTCTCTTTGGCATTTCCGATAATGGTTAATCCATCGATAGCGTCCAGTTTTTCTGTGGCATACGCCAGGAGCTCCTGTTCGCGAGCGGCGATACGGTCCATACCGATGGCATTCAGGTAATCGATGGCTGTACCGAATCCGATAACGGATGCTATCGGCGGTGTGCCGGGTTCGAATTTGAAGGGCAATCTCTCGAACGTCGTCTCCTCGAAGGATACCTCATCGATCATCTCGCCGCCGCCGCGGTAGGGATCCATCTTCTCCAGCAAACGCTCTTTACCGTAGAGAATGCCGATTGCGGTGGGGCCACACATCTTGTGGGCGGAGAAGGCGTAGAAGTCGCAGTCGAGCTCCTGCACATCCACGACACTGTGGGGAGCGGCTTGTGCCCCGTCGATCAATACCGGTATACCCCGGTCGTGGGCTTCTTCAATTATCTCTTCTACAGGATGTACCGTGCCCAGCGCATTGGATACATGTCCGACGGCTACCAGCGCCGTCTTTTCGTTCAACAGCTTAATATACTCATCAAAAAGCAGCTCTCCCCGATCGTTTACCGGTATGATTCTCAGCCGGCATCCGGTTTGCTTCCCCATGATCTGCCATGGGACGATATTGGCATGATGTTCAACTTCCGAAATGACGATCTCTGAACCTTTCTCAAAAAAGGCATTGCCATAACTATGGGCCACCAGATTGATCGACTCGGTGGTACCGCTGGTGTAGATGATTTCTTTAGTACTTCCGGCGTTGATAAACCGGCGAACCTTTTCCCGTGTTTCCTCGAACGCATCGGTGGCTTGCTGGCTAAGGGTATGTATACCCCGGTGAACGTTGGCGTGCTCGGTGCGATGGTAGCGATCGATTCGGCGGGAAACCGCCTCAGGCATCTGGCTGGAGGCTGCATTATCGAGATAGACCAACGGCTTTCCGTTGACGTTTCGGCCGAGAACAGGAAAATCTTTGCGGACTTTCTCAAAGTCCGTCTTGGTACCCGCTGTTTTGGCCATTTCGTCCATGGAATAACTCAGGCTAGGATTTTGGTATCCAATTGCTTGTCGGTGAAGTTGCGAACCTCCTCTACGAGCAGTTTCTGAACCGAATCCACCGATATATTTTCGATGGTTTCGAGCGCAAACGCATAGGTCAGCAGCTCCCGGGCCTGATTTTCGTTGAGGCCGCGGCTTTTCAGGTAGAACACTTCGTTTTCATCCAGCTGCCCTACGGTAGCGCCATGGGTGCATTTTACATCATCGGCGAAGATCTCCAGCTGGGGCTTGGTATCGACCATCCCCTTTTCGGATAACAGTAGGTTTCGGTTTTCCTGAAAGGAATCGATCTTCTGGGCATGCTGCCGAACAAAGATCTTGCCATTGAATACGGAATGCGCATTGTCATCGACAATGCACTTATGCAGCTGGTGGCTTTCCGCAAAAGCTTTCCGGTGGTCCATCACCGAGTGGGTGTCGGAAACCTGGTTGCCGTTGATCAGCACCAGCCCGTCGACCGTAAACTCCACCTCTTCCTCCAGCTGGGTAATACGGGGCTCATTGCGCGATAGCGATGCTCCAAGTGTGATGGTATAGGACTCGTAGTTTGCGTGTTTGCGTACATGGGCCCCCACCCTTCCGAAATGGATCGACCGTTTGCTATCGCGCTGAATTTTGGTGTGTTTTACATAGGCATTTTCCTCCAGGTTAACTTCCACAACCGGAAGGTTAAAATACTTGTTCTCAGAAAGTCCCACATGCTCTTCAACCAAGGTCAGCTCTGCCTGTTTTCCGGCGACGATCAGACAGCGTGGAGTTAAGAAATAGTTTTCAGAAGCATCGGTCTGAATGAAAAGCAGATGGACCGGTGTCTCCACTTTCAGCTGGTCGGGGAGATAGATAAAGGGCCCGTCACGGAGAAACGCTGTGTTAAAGGAAGTGAAGATATCGTCTTCAAAGTCGCCGTATTGATTCAAATGCTTTTCTATAAGCGGCGCTGCGGTTTCATCCCCGACCAGATCGCCGATATTGCCGATCAGCAGATCGTCCGGAAGGTGTTCGGTTGTCGAAAGTTCATCCGAATAAGCACCGTTTACAAAAACCAGCCTGGCTCCATCGCTTTCGGGCAAGTAATAGTTGCTGATATCCGGTAATTTTTCGGATTCGGACAGCGACACGGCTGGCACAAATTGGTCTTCATACAGTTCCCGTAGCTTGATGAACCGCCATTCCTCATCTTTGGGGGTGGGAAAAGACATATTCCGCACCTCCTCTGCTCCCTTGCTTCGAAAGGTGTTTAACAGCGGTTCGCTTTCGGGAAGCTCCTGCTGGTGCTCCAACAGATCGGTCAAAAATGAATTTTCAGTTTTGGTCAATGTCGCCATATGATTACTGTTCTCCGTTAACAGTTACCGATGATACGTCAGCCAGCCAATCGTACCCTTTCTCCTCCAGCTTGACCGCCAGCTTCTTGTCGCCGGAACGAACGATTTTGCCGTCCAGCATCACGTGCACCTTGTCGGGGATTATATAATCCAGAATTCTCTGGTAGTGCGTTACAAGTAGGATAGCGTTGTCCTCGTCGGCTATCTGATTGATACCGCTGGCTACGATCTTCAGCGCATCGATATCGAGGCCGGAGTCGGTTTCATCCAGCAGCGACAGTTTGGGATCCAGTACCGCCATCTGGAAGATCTCGTTGCGTTTCTTCTCCCCGCCGGAGAAACCGGCGTTAACGCTTCTGTTCAAAAACTCGGGATTCATGTCGATCAGCTCGAGGCGTTCGCGGGCGTAATCCTCAAATTCAATAGGATCCAGTTCATCGCGGCCGCGCTCCTGAGCAACGGTATTGTAAGCTTGCCTCATTAGGGTGGAGTTGGTAACGCCCGGCACCTCGACGGGATATTGGAAAGCCAGGAATATTCCCTTGTGTGCCCGCTCCTCGGGATCCAGCTCAAGAATGCTTTCCCCCTCGAACAGGATATCGCCCTGCGTCACTTCATATGCGGGATGCCCTGCCACGATTTTGGACAGGGTGCTTTTGCCGCTACCGTTCGGGCCCATGATCGCATGGATCTCACCCTTGTTTATAGTTAGATTTACCCCTTTGAGGATCTCTGTTCCATCCTCCTCAACGGTTACATGTAAATTTTTAATTTCTAACACGTCAGATAATAATTTTACGTTTACGATTTATTTTTTATTTCCCGGGGCTGTTCTAGCCTACGCTGCCTTCGAGTTTGATGCCGAGCAGTTTGTTGGCCTCCACGGCAAACTCCATCGGCAGTTCTTTCAATACCTCTTTACAGAAGCCGTTGACGATAAGGGAAATTGCATCGTCCTCATCCATTCCCCGTTGCTGCAGGTAGAAGATCTGGTCTTCGCCAACCCGGCTGGTGGTCGCTTCATGTTCCACCTTGGCGGTCGGATTACCCGACTGAATGTAGGGAAAGGTATGCGCTCCACAGGTTTGCCCGATCAACATTGAATCGCACTGGGAGTAGTTTCGGGCGCCGTCGGCACGAGGACTCATTTTCACCAGTCCCCGGTAGCTGTTCTGCGATTCGCCGGCTGAAATGCCTTTTGATATGATAGTACTCTTGGTGTTTTTACCCAGATGGATCATCTTGGTACCGGTATCGGCTTGCTGCCTATTGTTGGTTAATGCCACCGAGAAGAATTCCCCGATGGAATCATCGCCCTGCAAAATCACACTGGGGTATTTCCAGGTAATGGCTGATCCGGTTTCGACCTGGGTCCAGGAGATCTTGGAGTTATCGCCGCGGCAATGTCCCCGCTTGGTCACAAAGTTGAAAATGCCGCCTTTACCCTTTTCATCGCCGGAATACCAGTTCTGTATGGTCGAATACTTGATCTCGGCGTTTTCCAGTGCGACCAACTCCACCACAGCAGCATGCAGCTGGTTTTTCTGGAACATCGGGGCGGTACAGCCCTCAAGATAGCTGACATAGCTGTTCTCTTCGGCGATGATCAGGGTGCGTTCGAACTGCCCGCTTTGTTCGTTGTTGATGCGGAAATAGGTGGAGAGCTCCATCGGGCTGACCGTATCCTTGGGTACATAGCAGAATGAGCCGTCGGAAAATACCGCGGAGTTCAGGGCTGCATAAAAGTTGTCACCTTTCGGCACCACGGTGCCCAGGTATTTCTTGACCAGCTCCGGAAAGTCCTGGATCGCTTCCGAGATCGAGCAGAAGATCACGCCTGCTTCGGCCAGCTTTTCCTTGAAAGTGGTGAATATCGAGACGCTGTCGAAGACGGCATCCACCGCAACTCCGGCCAACATCTTTTGCTCTTCCAGGGGGATCCCCAGCTTCTCGTATGTTTCGCGAATCTGTGGATCGATTTCATCGAGGCTCTCCGGCCTCCGCTCGTTCTTCGGTGCGGAATAATATTGAATGTTTTCGAAGTCGGGTTTTGGGTACTCAATGTTGGCCCAGTCCGGTTCTTCCATTTGCTTCCACTTTTCGAAGGCTTCCAGGCGAAAATCGAGCATCCATTCCGGTTCCTCCTTGCGGCTGGAGATCTCGCGGATGATATCCTCATTTATGCCGGTGGGAAAGTCTTCATATTCGACATCGGTGGTAAATCCATATTTGTATTCACCGCCGACGTACGACTCCAGTGCTTTGGTTTCACTCATAAATAGTTGGTTGTGAAATTTTGTTTCAGAGTATTTAACAGTTCGACCGCCTGAATCGATCCAATCCTAACTTGGACTAATTCTATATTACGGGTCAAAAAAAATTAAAATCCCGCTCTATTCTTCCTGTGTACAGTTTTTAAATATAACGAAATATCCATTCAAGTTAAACAAACGTGTTAAGGGCGGTTCGGCATTCGATCGTTATTACAACGGTTCTCAAGATGATTAATTATCAATCTGCATACCAATTGAATTTAGCTATAGCGCATATAATTTACTGCTATATGCAGGGTGGCGGATACTACTTGTGCCGGCTAAATACCTCCGGATAATACGGGCTAATCCTCGGATCGTTCCGTCATGAGTATCGCCACGCATGCGGCATTGACGATATCATCCCACCCGCATCCCCTGGAGAGGTCCATCATCGGTTGGTCAAGGCCCTGAAGGATCGGTCCGGTGGCGGAGGCCCCTCCAAGTCGCTCGGTTATTTTGTAGGCGATATTGCCGGCGTCCAGGTTGGGAAAGATGAAAACGTTTGCCCGGCCGGCAACATCCGACTCGGGTGCTTTCCTGCGGGCCACCTCTGGTACGAAGGCGGCGTCGAACTGAAACTCCCCATCGATTTTAAGTTTGGGAGCACGGCCGCGAACGATGTTTAAAGCTTCCTGAACCAGCTCCACCTTTTCGTGCCTGGCGCTCCCCTTGGTGGAAAACGAGAGCATGGCGGTTACCGGTTCCTGCTGGGTCAGTAGCCGGTGGGTTCGGGATGATTCGATTGCGATATCCGCCAGCTGGCCGGCATCCGGATAGGGAACGACCCCACAGTCGCCGTAGGTGAGCACCTTTCCGTCCGGCAATACCATCATGAAGATGCTGGAGACTATCGAAGCGTCATTCCTTAACCCGATCACCTGCAGGGCAGCCCGAATCACCTCGCCGGTAGTGGCCACGGCCCCTGCTACACATCCGTCGGCCTCACCGGATTTAACCATGGCGGCGCCGAAATAGAGCGGATTTTTCAACCGATTTATGGTTTCATCCAATTCCGATTCTTTTCCCCTCTTCTGTTGCTGCTCATGTACCATTGTGCCATAGCGTTCAACGGATGGATCGGTTTCGGGATCCGAGAAGGCTAGATCGCCCTGAAGATCGATGGAATGGGAATCTGCCGCTTCCCGTACATCCTGCTCTGAACCCAGCAAAGTCACCCGGCAGATATTCTCCGCTGCCAGATAGGACGCCGCTTTCAGCACGCGCGGATCTTTCGACTCAACCAGGACGATATGTTGTTCCAGTTGCCGGGCCCGTCTCCGCAATTCTTCTATAAATTTCATAATCTCCTAGTTACAGTAATAATATAATGGATATGACAGCCAGGCCGATGCCTGTCCACTGCAGTCTGCTCACCGTGTCGTTCCATATCCAGAGGCCCAGAAGGGTCCCTCCCATAACATTTAAAATATTTACCACCGGATACGCAACTGTACCATCGATACTCTGCAGTGCGTAAATCAAAAATATCGAAGAGTAAAGGTTCGGTATGCCGATTGCGGTACCGACCAGGAATTCCTTCCGTGTTAACAACGGTCCTTCTCTGAATACCGACAACATTACCCCGATGAGAGCGGCTGTCAGGAAAACGCCGCCCATGAAGATCATTTCGCTGATATCCCTGAAATCCTCCTCGTATATCTTTAGGGAGGCATCTGCCAGGCCCGACAAGGTGAAGAGGGCGATCAGCAGCCAACCGGCATCGATCTTGCGGTAGCGAAGGCGGCCTCTACGAGGTAAAAGCAGCCCGAGGGCGGTGAAAACCGACATCAGGCCGACGATTTTTGGCAAGGAAAGAATTTCATCATACAATACAATGGAGATCAGCACGGGGACCAACAGCGAGAGCCGCATGGAAGCAACCGAAATACCCATGCCGTTGAGGTCGACCGACTTGCTGTAGATGAGGAAGTTGCCTATAAAAAGGGCTCCAACCACAATGCAGAAATACCAGATCGGTCCAGGCTGCATTATCCACTCCAGGGCCTGTTCTTCATAACCAAGCAGAATTGCGACGACCGTGGCGGCGAGATAGTTGACCGTCAGCGTATTCAGTGTACGCAGATTCCGTGATTCCGTGATTTTAAGGAGGTTTACGATCAACAGCGAACAGCCCGAGCTCAACAGGATAAAGATCCAGGCACTCATGGCTGCTCAATCAGCTCCATTCTTCGGTTACCGTAAAATTGGGGATCCTGGGGTGCGTCGTGCAACTTTCGGGCGGTATAGGATACATTACCCTGCAGAAAATCGATCAAAGCCTCCATCGAGAGGTGCCGCTGTTGAATTGCCCGGGCGAAAAAATAGGGAAAGATGTGATGCTTTTTGTCCTCCATCCCCTCCCCCATGTAGATGTGATTACCCTGATCCAGGCCGGATCCGAAAAAGAGGGCTGAGCGTTCATTGCGCGATGTGATGATCGATGCCAGCTCCTGCAGAGGCGGCAGATAAGAATCCATTTCAGCAATAACCTGATTCGAAAGGCTGTCTGCAGTGAAGTCGATATCGGTTATGAGAATCAATTGCTCGGCCGGCATTTCAGCCAGTGTCTGAAACAGGGGTGACAGGGCGAGTTCCTGCGGCGGCCCGCCGTCGCCCTGCTTACCTTCCGCCGGCAGCAGCGATAGCTGATAATCGCTGTCGGCCTCCGTTACCCGTCCATAACCACTTATAAAAACAACAAGGTGAGATATGCTATCTCCATCGGCTTCAATGGAATTCAGGGTTTTATCCAATCTCGAGGAACTGGTGAGATCCTGAAGGCTGTAGATGCGAGAACGGTCAAACCCGAAGGCATCGGTCAGGTACGTACGCATGAGTCTCCCGTCTCGATGAGCATATTTGTTTCGGGTCAATTTCCCCGTGTAATTCTCATTGGTAACGATCAATCCCACACCCCCTGGATTGGCATCGGCAATAACAGGTATGTTGTTCTCCACGTCTATATTGCCGAAGGGTATACTGGGAACCGCTACCACGGTCTGTTCCTGTGAAAAACCGGCCGGCTGCCAGACCACTTTCGTATCATCCTGGAATAGGTAGTTCTCCGAAATCCCGTAGAGCACCTTGTACCACTGATCGTCGACCGTTTCGACGATCTGCAGCTGACTCCCTTCCACAAGTTCCACCAGGATATTATCCTCGGTGGCTTCCGGGGCATTTCGCAGTTCCGTAACCGGCGAGGTAACTTTGGCGAAGGGTCTTAATACCTGTTGTACCGGAAATGTGTAGGAATAGAGAGAGTCGGCAAATGATACCTCCACCCGAACAGTTCCGGTCTTTTCGCCGGTCAGGTTGAGCGGCTGCAGGCGGCTGGCGAGGTCGATCTCGATCAGTCCGTCTCCCAGAGTTTCATCCACACTGTCTGCCAAAACCAGGTTGTTATAATAGATTTCGATATAGGGTGATCTGTTGATGGGGTCGTTGACCTGCAGTGTATCGATTACCGTGCGGCTTCCCGTCTGACGAAGGAGCTGCTCCTCTCCGGTTGGCTTTGGGGGTCCAACCGGCTCAAGATTCAGCAGTGAGCTGATCGCGAGGATCGTGCCAGCAGCGTTCAGGGAGAAGCGGCCGATCGTGCTTGGATTGTTGATAATGGAGGATGCATTCCCGGCATAAAATGCGATGGCCGAGGCAGTCAGGCTGAGAGCCATATAACCGGGTTTCAGTCGATAATCCTGCATATACCGCTGCATCCTGACCTTTTCGGCATATCGGTAGGTATTTTTTGAAAGCAACTGCAGGTGCAGGACAGGTTGATCAAACGAAACTGCACCGGATTGTTCAAGGAAAAGCGTGCTCGATACCTGACGGTAATCCGTTTCGTCCAGTGCATTTCGTTCTTCGACTATCCAGCGTGGCGAGGTGCAGGAAAGAGCCGTCAGCAGTATACCCAAAAGAGCTCCGTATGTGAGTCGTTCAGACATATGCAGATGGTCTATAGTGATATTACAGCTCCGATTCCGATGATATTGCGCCACTCGATCCGCTCCCCGATACCAGGATTGGAAAGCCACAGCGGAACGTCGTACCGCAGAAAAATGCCACGCTGGTTGCCCAGGTAGTCCGGAATGTTCAATGCCAGCATGAAGCCCAGTCCCGCATCGGAAAGCAACCGCTCCTCCTCTGTCTGTGAAACACCCAGTGATGTACCGCTGTCGAAGAAAAGATAAGAATGCAACTTTAAAAATCCGCCCACCACCGGAATCTTGCTGAAATACCGGTCGATCGGATTTGGGTAGTCCAGTTCCAGGTTCACCGATCCCATGGAGGTGACCAGAGGAGAGCCGCCCGCGTTCAGGAGAGTGATCTCCTGGTCGGTATATCCACGAAGATTGGGCCCACCCGAGACCTGGATGAACCCCTCCTCCATCCAGGATACCGGGATGGTTCCCTTTGCGCGGGTCAACCCTTTTTCCGCCCAATGGGCCGGTGTCATCATGCTCCGCATGAAAAGATACTCCGGGGGTGTGTTGTCTGAGGCCAATCCGGCAAATATCCTGGCCCTCAGTTGAAAATATTCGCTCAAAGGAAAGATCTGTTGCAGTTCCCAACTGCCTTGCAGAAAATTTTCGATCTCACCGGCCAGGTTAAAGTGGACCGTAAGCCTGGAATAGTAGCGGCCGATCATATTTTCATCGCTGATGACCAGATCCGATTCCGCCAGATACAGCCATTCCGGTTGCCATAGTTGCGGGTACTGAAGGTATTCGTCGTCAAAGCGTTTTTGGCCGCTAAATCGAATCGACAATCTCCGATAATCACGTTCATTGAATCCCAGCTGCCATCGTTTGTTGAAGCCGAGGCTGTGCCGGTGCAGGCCTGTCCGTATGCTGCTGCGCAGGCGAATGTTGCCTTCGCTGGCAAAATCGGAAATAGAGGGGATCGGTTCGGTGAAGGAAAGATAATAGGATACCGGGGTATCCGGCAGCCAGGTGGCAAACCAGGTGCCGAAATCCAGCCGGTGAGGTCCCTCATCGAAGGTGCCCGGCACCTGTCCACGCAGTCGAATCCCCACCCTGATCCCGTCCACGTCGTTGTACCAGAGATCGGGAGCCGGAACCAATTCATAGGATTTGGCCTCATCCTGGGCCCGGACCCTATCGACGGTTCCGGGATGCAGATGCAGCAACAGCAACACAACGAACGCCACTATTTTAATGGAATAATCCAATCGTCCAGCAGTTGGTTTTCGTTCAAAAGTCGGTGAATCATCTTCATAATACGTGCCTGTTCGGGCCATTGAATATAAATCTCAATCTTGTCAATTGTTATCCATTTTAATCGGGAATGTTCTGAATCGAGTTTTACGGTTGCGCCGGCCCCGCACTCGGCGGCAAAGGGAACGGCCTGCATGATACGATCCTCGCCCGGCTCATAAAAGCTGTTGACCGTGGGCACGCTCCATAACAGGCGGACCTCAAGACCGGTCTCTTCCTCCAGCTCCCGCAGGGCGGCGTGGTAATGGGTTTCCTGTTCCTCCACTTTACCGGTTACGATTCTCCACTGGCCAGCGTAGGAGCTGCTACCGGATCGTTGCAGGATCAGGTATTCCAGCGTGCTTTCTATTCTGCGGTAGGGATAACAGTCGATCAGTTTTTGCATAGTCGGGAAGTGCCTCCGAATATATCAGTGCGGGATATCCAATGCCGATTTAAAATAGTTCACCGTTTTTTGCAGACCCTCTTTTCGGTTGATTGAGGGCTCCCAGTCCAGCATCTTCCTGGCGCGTGAAATATCGGGCTGCCTTATTTGGGGATCATCTCCGGGCAGCTCCTCAAATACGATGTTGCTGCTACTTCCGGTAAGCTCGAGGATCTCATTGGCGAACTCGAGAATAGTGATCTCATCCTCGTTCCCGATATTTACAGGATCGGAAAAGTCCGATCGAGCCAGTTTCCAAATACCCTCCACAGTGTCGTCTACGTAGCAGAACGACCGAGTCTGAGATCCGTCGCCATATACGGTGATATCCTCTCCCCTGAGTGCCTGGGTCATAAAGGTGGGCAGCGCGCGCCCGTCATCGATCCGCATTCGCGATCCATAGGTGTTGAAGATCCGGGCGATGCGTGTCTCCACGCCGTGGTAGCGATAGTAGGCCATCGTCATCGCCTCGGCAAACCGTTTGGCTTCATCATACACCCCCCGGCTACCGATCGGATTGACGTTACCCCAGTATTCTTCGGGCTGCGGATGCACCTTCGGATCTCCATAGACCTCGCTGGTTGAAGCCAGTAAAAATCTCGCATTTTTTGCTTTGGCCAGTCCCAGGGCCTTATGGGTGCCCAACGAACCCACCTTGAGCGTTTGGATCGGCATTTCGAGATAATCGATCGGGGAAGCCGGAGATGCGAAGTGAAGTATAAGGTCGATCTTCCCGTTGATATGAATATAGTTGGTCAGGTCATGGGTTATCAATCTGAATCGGTCGGAGTCCATCAAGTGAGCGATATTCTCCATCTTGCCGGTCAGGAAATTGTCCAGGCAGATCACCCGGTGCCCCTCTTTCAGATAACGATCGCACAGGTGCGAGCCGAGAAAACCCGCCCCACCCGTGATCAGCACATGTTTCATCATTTCAATCTACATTGACAATCGGACGTCCGACGCTGTAGTATTTTATTCCGGCCTGTTTTGCCCGGTCCAGGTCATAGAGGTTGCGTCCGTCGAATATCACCGGATCATCCATCAGCTCCGCGAAAGATTCGATATTTGGACGGCGAAACTCATTCCACTCAGTGCAGATCACCAGGGCATCGATCCCCTCCAGGACCTCCTTGGGTTGGTTGACAAATTCGGTATGCTCAACGACGGCGTCTCCAGCAGCCCTTTTGAAACTCTCGATAGCTTCGGGGTCATGCGCTTTAAGGGTTGCTCCCCGTTTGACCAGTTCCCTGGTGATGTAAAGCGAGGGGGCTTCCCGCACATCGTCGGTCTCGGGCTTGAAGGAGAGTCCCCAGATTCCGAAGCGTTTCCCCGAGAAATCACTGGTCTTGTAGTGGGATTCCATCTTCCGGACGATCGATATCTTCTGATCGTCGTTGACTTTCATCACCGCATCGACAATACGAAAATTGTATCCCAGTTGATCGGCTGTCCGGTGAATCGCCTGTACATCCTTGGGGAAGCAGCTGCCCCCGTAACCGATGCCGGCAAAGAGGTAGCGCTTTCCAATGCGAGAATCAGTACCCACTCCTTTTCGTACATTGTCTACGTTGGCCCCTACCTTTTCGCAGATATTGGCGATCTCGTTCATAAAGGTGATCTTGGTGGCAAGCATCGCATTGGCCGCGTATTTGGTGAGCTCTGAACTCCGTTCATCCATGATGATGATGGGATTACCACTTCGTACGAAGGGTTCATAGAGCCGCGTCATAGCTTCGGCCGCCCGTTCGCTGCTGGTTCCGATAACGATCCGTTCCGGCCGCATGAAATCCTCCACGGCCACTCCTTCCCGCAGAAATTCGGGGTTGGAGACCACATCGAAATCGACCTCGGTTTTGTCGGCGATACGCGAACGCACTTTATCGGCGGTCCCGACCGGTACCGTACTCTTGTTGACGATAATTTTGTATTCATCGATCAGGTCGCCCAGCTGGTCGGCAACCTTGAGTACAGCCGACAGATCCGCCTCACCGTTGGCGCCGGGCGGGGTCGGCAGGCAAAGAAATATGATCTCCGCATGCTTTACCGCTTCCGCCAGGTCGGTTGTGAAATGCAGGCGTCCCTCCCGAATCGAGCGGTTGAATAGGGCATGCAGCCCGGGCTCATAGATCGGGATCTCCCCGTTTTTCATCCGTTCGACCTTGTTCTCATCGATATCCACACAGATCACTTCGTTGCCGGAATCGGCGAAGCAGGTACCCGATACTAGTCCTACATATCCCGTTCCGACTACAGCAATATCCATAGCTCAGCGTTCAATATTTTTGATTTCCAGTTTCATCGTACCCGCCGGCACATCCACTTCCACCACATCACCGATTTCACTGCCTAAAATCGCCTTTCCTATCGGCGAGTCGATAGAGATCTTGTTATCCTTGAAGTTGGCCTCGTCTTTGTTGACAAGCGTATACTTTACCTGTTTATCCATCTTGTGATGATAGATGGTGACGGTGGAGAGCAGATAGGCCTTGTCGGTATTTACATCTTTTTCGTCCAGGATGCGGGAGTTTGCCAGGGTATCCTCGAGTTCGGCAATCCTTTTTTCCAGGTGCCCCTGCGCCTCTTTGGCCGCGTCATATTCGGCGTTCTCACTCAGGTCCCCCTTGGAACGTGCTTCCGCTATCTCTTCAGCGATCTCCCTGCGGCCGCGTGTTTTCAGATCTTTCAGTTCCTCTTCAAGTTTTTCGTATCCTTCTCTGGAAAGATAATTTTTCTTCACAGCGTTACTTTGATTTTATTTCAGCTTCGTTGTTTGCATAAAAAAGGAATGTCAGCTGTGCAGCTGACATTTATGCCGGGTAATAGAACGGCTAAAAATACTATGATATTGGCTTTTATACCAATGCAATTGGGATCTTTTTAGGGCTCCCATGTCCTCCCGATAAACAGATAATGGATGATTTATGAGCACTCAAAAGCTGAGTACCCGACAGATCCTTGAGCAAAACCTGCAGCGTACAGCTCCTGCTTCTCTGCAGCGCACCTCCATCCTGCTACACAATGTGCGCAGCATGCACAATGTTGGGGCTGCTTTTCGTTCGGCGGATGCGTTCGGCATATCCAGAATACTGCTTTCAGGCTTCACCCCCGCCCCCCCGCGGCCGGAAATTTCGAAGACCGCCATCGGGGCGGAGAAACATGTTGAATGGGAGCAGCTGGACGGTAAAGATGCGATCGCTGCTTTGAAGCAGACCGTCACCCTGATCGGAGTCGAACAGACTAGCCAAAGTGTGCTGCTGCCGGACTACCAGCCGCCGGTTTCCCGGGATCTCTGCCTGCTGTTCGGCAACGAGGTCACGGGAATCGATGAGGAGCTCTTTCCTCATATCGATGCATTCGTGGAGATTCCACAGTATGGCCACAAGCATTCATTGAACGTGTCGGTATCCATCGGGGTGGTACTGTATGCGATGCTGCAGAAATTCTGGTAGCAACAAGCCGGATGCGGCGATTATTGTTATTTTGTGTTTTAAGATTGTATTTTCGTCCCTTCATGAAAAACAAAACTCAATCGTAACAGATGCCCGATAAGATTCTTGTAACGTCGGCGCTTCCCTATGCCAACGGTCCGCTTCACCTTGGCCACATGGCCGGGGCCTATCTGCCTGCCGATCTTTATGTTCGGTTCCGGCGGCTCAAGGGGGATGATGTGGTGTATATCTGCGGGTCGGATGAACACGGGGTTCCGATCACCATTGCAGCGGAGAAGGCAGGCGTGAAGCCTCAAGATATTGTCGACAAATATCACGAGAAAAACAGGAAATCCTTCGAGGCATTCGGGATCTCCTTCGACTATTACGGGCGGACCAGTTCAGAAGTACACCACCGGACTTCCCAGGAATTTTTCAGGCAACTTCATTCCGATGGCATATTTGTTAAAAAAGAGGAGGAACAGCTCTATGACGAGAAAGCGGAGATGTTTCTACCCGACCGGTATGTGCAGGGAACTTGCCCCAACTGCAGTTACGAGGAAGCCTATGGCGACCAGTGTGAACAATGCGGGACCTCCCTCTCCCCCACTGAGCTGATTGAACCCAGGAGTGCGATCACCGGCGAAGTTCCGGTCACCAGGAAGACTGAACATTTTTACCTTCCTCTGGGCACCTATCAGGATAAACTTGAAAAGTGGCTCAATACCCGGAAAAACTGGAAGCCGAATGTGATGGGCCAGGTGAAAAGCTGGCTGGATGAGGGACTCTCGGACCGGGCGATGACCCGTGACCTGCAGTGGGGCGTAAATGTTCCCGTCGAAGGGTTCGAAGAGAAGGTGCTGTATGTTTGGTTCGATGCACCGATCGGGTACATTTCGGCCACCAAGGAGTGGGCGGAAGAGCAGGGAGATCCGGATCGGTGGAAACAGTACTGGCAGGACGATGAGACCAGGCTGATCCACTTCATCGGCAAGGACAATATCGTTTTCCACTGCATCATCTTTCCCATGCTGCTGATGCTGCACGGCGATTATGTGTTGCCTGAAAATGTTCCGGCAAACGAGTTCCTTAACCTTGAGGGAAAGAAATTTTCCACCTCCCGGGGATGGGCGGTATGGCTTGAAGATTTTCTGGAGGATTTCGAGCCCGATCTGCTGCGCTACGTGTTGGGAACCATCCTTCCGGAAACCAAGGATTCCGATTTCTCCTGGAGCGACTTTCAAAACAAGGTGAACAGCGAGCTGGCGGATATACTCGGAAATTTTGTGCATCGTACCACCTCCTTCACCTTAAACTACTTCGACGGTGAAGTACCGGAACTGGAAAACCCATCCGAAAAAGACCGGGAGACACTGGCGCAGATTGCGAAACAGGGCGAGGTGATTGCGGGAAAATATGAACAGTTCCGGATTCGGGAGGCGATCGCCGAGACGATGAACCTGGCTCGCCTCGGCAACAAGTACTTTACCGAGATGGAACCCTGGCGTACCCATAAGGAGGATCCGGTGATCTGCGGAAACACCCTGCATGTGTGCCTTCAGATCGCCGCCGCCCTTTCCGTGTTTTTCGATCCGATTCTGCCTCACAAGATGGAAACCCTGCGGGAACAGCTGCAGGTAGAGGTAATACCCGAGTGGAGCGAAGTGAATGAATCGTTGCTTAATCCTGGATCAAAGATAAAAGAGGGTGAGATATTGTTTGAGAAGATCGAGGATGAGGCCGTGCAGCAGCAATTGGATAAACTAAAAGAACGAACCGGTGAGATGACAGAAGAACGAGACTACGAGTCGTTGAAAGAACCAATTAAATTTGGTGATTTTGCAAAAATCGATCTAAGGGCCGGAGTGATCAGAAAGGCGGAGAAGATCGAAAAAGCCGACAAACTGCTGAAGCTGACGGTGGATATCGGTTTCGAGGAGCGGACCATCGTTTCCGGGATAGCGGAGGATTTTGAACCCGGGGGCATAGAGGGGCAACAGGTGGTTGTAGTAGCCAACCTCGAGCCCAAGCCGCTGATGGGCGTGGAGAGCAACGGCATGATCCTGATGGCCGAGGAGGAAGATGGATCGTTGAAGTTTGTGGAAACCGATGCCCTGCCGGGAAGCCCGGTCACCTGAACCGGGATAAGCAAAGACTGATAGGTGTAGTTACTTTGAGATTAACATTTGGGTTGAATTGTTTTTTCGCCCATATTTAAGCTGTTTTTAAATTTCAATATAAGTAAGAAGGAGGAATCCTTTGTCTATCACGGATGCATCAACCCGCGGTGCCTGGAGTACAAAATTAGGATTTATTCTTGCTGCCGCCGGCTCGGCCGTGGGGCTGGGCAATATCTGGCGATTTCCCACGGAGGTGGCTTCCAACGGGGGTGCTGCCTTTCTGGTAGTCTATCTGATCTGCTGCTTTTTGATCGGTTTTCCGGTGATGATGGCAGAACTCAGCATCGGCCGGCACACCCGTAAGAATCCGGTAGGTGCTTTCAAGGCTCTGAGCAGTAAACCGGTCTACGCCCTTATTGGGGCATGGGGCGTGTTGTGTGGAGTGATGATCCTCTCCTATTATATCGTGATCGCCGGGTGGACCGTCAGCTACTTTTTCGAACAGATCTTTTTCTCCATGGGGATGCAGGAATGGGCCACCTACATTGCGGATCTAGGCAACGGCCCAATGAACGCCCTTTTTGCCGTCCTTTTTATGGCCGTTACCATTTCGATTGTAGTGGGCGGCATCAGCGATGGGATCGAACGGGCAACCAAATTTATGATGCCGCTGCTGATATTCATCCTGATCATCCTGATCGGATACGTTCTTACGCAGCCGGGCAGTACCGAGGGTCTGAAGGAGTACCTTCAACCCGACTTTTCGCAGATCACCCCCGGGCTAATCTTTGCAGCGATGGGACAAGCCTTTTTCTCGCTTTCTCTGGGCATGGGAGCATTGATTACCTACGGCTCCTATCTAAATAAAAAGGAAAATATCACAGAGGCGGCGGCCTATGTGACCCTCGCCGATGTCGGGATTGCGTTTCTGGCCGGATTGCTGATCATGCCGGCGATGTATATGGCGCAGGCGCAGGGCGTGGCGATCTTCAATGATAGCGGAGAACTGATCGCGGGTGTGGGCCTGATCTTCCAGGTACTGCCCCAGCTTTTCCACACCCTCGGCGGTACACTCGGGCTAGTATTTGGAGCGTCGTTTTTCTTTCTGCTAAGCGTGGCTGCTCTGACCTCCACCATCTCGCTGTTGGAGGTTCCGGTTTCTTACGCAATCGATGAACAGGGAATTCCAAGGAAAAAAGCGGCGAGTATGATCGGAATAGGCATCCTGCTCATATCGCTGATCATCTCCTTTAATACCTCCTTCATCGATATCATCGACATGATCTTCAGCCAGATCGGCCTGCCCCTCGGCGGCATAATGATCTGTCTGTTCCTCGGATACGTATGGAAAACCGAGAATGCCATGACCGAGATCGAATCGGGCCATCCCAACATCAAATCATCGCTGTTGGGCAAAACCTGGCGTTTTCTGATCATGATCGTCTGCCCCCTGGCCATTCTCTACAATCTGATCTCGAACCTAATATAACTTGCTCTTGTTATCATTGAGCGGAGATGGTATTTTTGACCACATTTTAAAGAATCAACAAAGGTGTACAGGCATTTATGGCAAAAGTTTCTACCTCGGATTTTTACAGCGGCATGGTGATCGACGTGGATGGTGAGCTATACTCTATTGTTGATTATCAGCACGTAAAACCGGGGAAAGGGGGCGCCTTTTTAAAGACCAAATTGAAAGGAGTGGTGAATGACAAAACGATCGAAAAATCCTTCCGCTCCGGTGAATCGGTCAACCAGGTCAGGGTGGAACGCCAGCCTTTTCAGTATCTTTACAGCGAAGGGAGTCTTCACTATTTCATGAATCAAAACACCTATGAGCAGATTCCCGTGGAGGAGGAAAAGGTCAAGAAGAAGGAATTTCTGGCCGAGGGGCAAACCTGCACCGTAGTGGTGGATGTGGATAACGAACGGGTACTCTATGTGGAGCCGCCGGATCATATAACCGCCAAGGTAGTGGATACCGAACCGGGCGTACGTGGCGACACTGCCCAGGGAGGTAGCAAGCCGGCCACGCTGGAGTCGGGTGCTGTTGTCCAGGTACCACTTTTTATCAATGAAGGTGAGGAGATCAAGGTGGATACCCGAACTGCTGAATATATCGAACGAGTAAAAATCAATTAACCGTCTGCTATGGACCTAAAAGTGATTAAAAAGATCTTGAACTTGATCGAGGAAAGCGATGTGAACGAGGTCTCGATCGAGGAAGGTGATTTTCGCATAAAAGTTAAAAAACGATCGGGTGCCGAAGGCCAGTCTTTTCAGCAGGTTCCGGTACAATATACATCGGCCGGCGCCCCGCCCGCACAGCCGCAACAGGCTCAGCAACAGCCGCAGGCCGCACCTTCTTCAGCTGATGAGGAAGCGGAAGAGCAGGCGGAGAAGAAGAAAACGGAAGGAGAGGTCGTGAAATCACCCATTGTCGGCACCTTTTACCGGGCGCCCTCCCCCGATTCCGATCCTTTCGTGAAAGTGGGTGACAATGTGGAGAAGGGGCAGACCCTTTGCATCGTGGAGGCGATGAAGATCATGAATGAGATCGAGTCTGAATATGCCGGCGAAGTGAAAGAGATACTGGTTGAGGATGCGGAACCGGTGGAATACGACCAACCGCTATTTGTCATCGGATAAGCTGCAGTAGTTTATATGTTCAAAAAAATACTTATCGCGAACCGGGGTGAAATTGCACTGCGTGTTATTCGAACCTGCAAGGAGATGGGGATCAATACAGTAGCGGTTTACTCCACCGCAGATGCCGAAAGCCTCCATGTGAAGTTTGCTGATGAGGCGGTATGCATCGGCCCCCCTTCCAGCAAGGAGAGCTACCTGAAGATTCCCAGCATCATCGCCGCCGCAGAGATCACCAACGTGGAGGCGATTCATCCGGGATACGGTTTTTTGGCTGAAAACGCGGAATTTTCCCGCATCTGCGAGGAGCACAATATCAAATTCATCGGCCCCTCCCCCAAGATGATTGAAACAATGGGCGACAAGTCAAAGGCCAAAGAGACGATGAAAAATAATGGGGTGCCGGTGGTTCCGGGAAGCGAGGGCGTGGTATCCACCTATGAGGAAGCCAAGGAGCTCTGCAAGGATATCGGTTACCCGGTCATGTTGAAAGCGGTGGCAGGTGGAGGCGGTCGGGGGATGCGCCTGGTACATGCGGAGGAAAAGTTGAAACAGAATTTCAGCACCTGCCGCAATGAAGCTGAAACCGCCTTCGATAATCCGGATCTGTATATTGAAAAGTTTGTCGTTGAACCTCACCATGTGGAGATCCAGGTGCTGGGCGACCAGCACGGGAATGCCATCCATCTCGGTGAACGGGACTGTTCCATGCAGCGGCGGCATCAGAAAATACTGGAGGAAGCCCCCTCCCCCATCATGACCGAAAAGCTGCGAGAAGAGATGGGCGACGCCGCCGTCAATGCCGCCAAGGCGATCAACTACGAAGGGGCCGGAACGGTGGAGTTTCTGGTTGACAAAGACCTCAACTTCTATTTCATGGAGATGAACACACGAATTCAGGTGGAACACCCGGTGATCGAGGAGATCACCAACTACGACCTGGTGTGTGAACAGATCAAGGCGGCGGCCGGCAAAAAATTGGAGGACAAACCGCTGAAAATGCGCGGTCATGCCATCGAGTGTAGGATCAATGCGGAGGACCCGGAGTTCAACTTCCGCCCGTCAGCCGGGGTCATATCGGCTTTTCATACTCCAGGCGGCCACAGCGTTCGGGTCGATACCCACGCCTATGCCGGCTACCGGATCCCTCCCCATTACGATTCCATGATAGCCAAGCTCATCGTGAGCGCCCCCACCCGCGAGGATGCGATCAATCGGATGCGGCGGGCGCTGTCGGAGTTTGTCATCGAAGGGATCAAGACCACCATCCCCTTTCATCTGCAGCTGATGGATGATGAAAACTTCAACCGAGGCACCTTTACCACTAAGTACCTCGAGACCAAGTTCAAATATCAATCCAAAAAAGAAGCGTAATTCAAAAACGTTACTATATATGAACTTTCCTGATGAACTGAAGTACACCCCTGAACACGAATGGGTGCGCGACAACGGCGACGGCACCGCCACCGTGGGCATCACCGATTTTGCCCAGAGCGAATTGGGGGATATCGTATTTGTGGAACTGGAGGAACCGGGAAGCACTTTTGAGCAGGAGGAAGCTTTTGGCACCGTGGAGGCCGTCAAAACGGTTTCAGAGCTGTTTGCACCGGTTTCCGGCGAGATTGTGGAGATCAACGAGAACCTGGAGGACCATCCCGAACTGGTCAACGATGATCCCTACGGTGACGGATGGATGGTCAAGATGAAGATGAGCGACGCATCCGAACTGGAGAATCTGATGTCATCTGAAGAATACCAGGAAATTACCGGCTGAATTGAGCCGCGACCGCCCCGAACCAAGATTTATCACCTAGATTCTATGGCGCATCCCGCCGAATGGATACTGATTCTCGATTACGGATCACAGTACACCCAGCTGATCGCCCGCCGGGTTCGGGAGCTGCATGTCTATTGCGAAATACATCCCTTCAACAAAAACCTGGATGCATTTGAATCCAACCCTCCGGCCGGCATTATCCTTTCCGGCGGCCCTAACAGTGTCAATGACAAGGATGCTCCCGGGCTGAACGAGCAGATTTTCCAGTGGAAAGTACCGGTTCTGGGAATCTGTTACGGGCTGCAGCTGCTGGCCCACCGCGCTATACCCGGTAGTGTGGAAAAGGCGGAGAAAAGGGAGTTCGGCCGGTCGGAACTGATCATCGACAAGGAAAACGGATTGCTCAAGAGCCTTCCGCAGGAATCGATCGTTTGGATGAGCCACGGTGATCATATCAAGGAGCTCTCATCCGAATATGAGGTTATCGCCCACACCGACAACGCAGATATAGCAGCCGTCAAGCATTTGAACAGCCCGATTTACGGTGTGCAGTTTCACCCTGAAGTGGTGCATACGGTATATGGGCAGCATATCCTGGAAAATTTTGTGTACCAGATCTGTGAAACGGAGGGCAACTGGACGGCCGAGTCGTTTATTCAAACTACCAAGGAGGAGATCCGCCGGCAGGTGGGCGACGACCGGGTTCTTTGCGCACTTTCAGGCGGTGTGGATTCCACCGTGGTGGCAACCCTGATCCATGAGGCGATCGGCGATCGGCTGCAGTGCATATTTGTCGACAACGGGTTGTTGCGCAAGAATGAATTCAACGAGGTGATGGATATCTACCAGCGGGACCTGCACCTGCCGGTCAAGGGGATCGATGCCTCGAAGCGCTTCCTCTCCGCCCTCAAAGGGGTTGTGGATCCCGAAGAGAAACGAAAGATCATCGGCAACACTTTCATAGAGGTGTTCGAGGAAGCGGTTTCAGAGGACAAAAGTTTCAAATATCTTGCCCAGGGTACGCTCTACCCGGATGTGATCGAAAGCGTCTCCTTCAAAGGGCCCTCGGCAACGATTAAATCGCATCACAACGTGGGTGGACTGCCGGAGGAGATGAACCTTGCGCTGATCGAACCGGTCAGGGAACTGTTCAAGGATGAGGTGCGCAATGTGGGTCGGACGCTTGGTATCCCCGAACATTTCATCAAACGCCATCCCTTTCCGGGTCCGGGACTCGCGATTCGGATCATCTCCGACGTTACCGAAGCCAAACTGGATATGTTGAGGGAGGCCGACCACATATTCATCAACGAATTGAAATTCAACGGGTACTATGACGAGGTTTGGCAGGCACTAGCGGTGCTGCTTCCGGTGCAGAGTGTAGGCGTGATGGGTGATGAGCGCACCTATGAATTTACAGCGGCCCTCAGGGCAGTAACCAGTGTCGACGGCATGACCGCCGACTGGGCACACCTGCCCCATCCGTTTTTCGCCAAGGTCTCGAATCGCATCATCAATGAAGTCCGGGGCATCAACCGAGTGGTCTACGACATCAGCTCCAAACCTCCATCCACGATAGAGTGGGAATAAAAATGCAGAACCTTTTTTCCGATTGCACGGTATAAAGTATATACTCCTGATTAAATATCTGAACAAACTGTTCTCATGGTGCCAAAAAATTTATCGCTGACTGTTCCGAGTATACTGATCTGCGTCATCTTTGCAATTTCGCCTGAACTCCGTGCACAATCATTCGATGACGGACTCCGCTTCTACCGCAACGAGCAGTACCGCCAGGCCGTACAGGTGTTTGACTCACTCGAATCCCCGAGAGCCCGTCTGTTTTCGGGCAAAAGCTATTTCGGACTGGGAGCGTATCTCAAAGCCAAATCCCATCTGAGGCAGGTGGGTCGCAACGTGGAAAGGGAGGTCTATCTTGAATCCTTGTACACCCTGGCATTGACCGATTTTCGGTTGAAGCAGTTTGGCTCGGCCCTAAATCATCTTTTTGTGATTACCAGGGAAAACCGATATACGCAACTCATATCGGATGCCCGGCAGCTCTACGTGGATATTCTCAATTACCTTACATTGAACCAGCGGATGCAAGCATTTCAACTGGTCGACAGCCTGCAGGTACAGCACGATCTGATCGAGTCGGCTTTCGGCAAAGTCGATTACAATACGGCTCACCTGTTGCTCGACCAGCTTGTCCGGGTCACCCGACTCGATACCACTGATCAACGCATTCGGCGCCTGCAGGGGATCATATCCGATTCCCTGAGGTATGCCTATAACATCGCGGTTCGTAATCCGATCCGGGCTCCCAAGGGAATGATTTATGATATCGGCGTGGCCCTGCCGGGTTTCAATAGCCAGGCACAGGGATTCAGCGTCTCGCGGGGACTCTATTACGGTTTTCTCCTGGCATCGGAGGAATTCAATCAGCGGAATACGGATAAAAAGGTATTTCTTCGATTCAAAAACACCGTCCCCGAACAGGATATTTCAGAAAAAACAATGACCGATTTTGTCTGGAACTACCAGGTCGACGCCATCCTCGGCCCCCTCTTTTCCGAATCGGCCTGGGATCTCGCTAATTACGCGGAGCAGTACCAGGTAACGATGCTCTCTCCCCTGGCCAACTCCGATACCCTGAATATCGACAATCCCTACTTTTACCAGGCCAACCCCACCTTTTCGGTGCACGGGAGCAAAATGGCTGAGTTTGCAGTTAAAGAGTTGGGCATGGATACGCTGGCAGTACTGGCCGAACGGAACTCACTTGGTGCGGCATCGGCCCTCTCCTTCTTTGAACGGGCTGAAAAACTGGGTGCCAGGGTTGCCTACTTCTTCCTGGAAGATCTGGAAGGCCAGGGCTACGAGATTGCCGACTATACCAAATTCTTCACCACCGACAGCACCGC
>JAWVYR010000005.1:0-23843 GCA_033722635.1 Balneolaceae bacterium
CATAGTAAACGAGGGTAGCGCTGTCGAAATGAAACCGTCCCCAGTACCACTCCCTGAACTCGTCGCTCATCGGCTCCTCCCCCGTGTTGTGGTCGTGATAGCCGGTACCCGAAAAATGTATCGCCTCCGGTGGGTTGGCCAGGGTAAACAACCGAATACTTCCCCGCACCTCCGCTCGCGGCTGAACCAGATTCCAAATATGTCCAGCCGAGGCATCACCCTCGGAAAAATCAAACGCAGCTTGTGAAGGGAGGGGGCTTCGGTACTCGATAATTGCCACCATCCGGTCGCCGCAGGGAAGCCGTTCTTTCAGATTGAGCGTATAGCAAAGCTGGCCATCCCTGACCTCACCCCGCAAGCGGTGCTCTCCCACCTGGACCTGCAGGGGGGAATCGCCGAAGCGGCAATCCTCCTCTTCGAATTCGGTAAAACTGTAGTATATCGGCTGGTATTCCTTGTAGATCGCGATACTTATCGCAGGATACTGTTGCGGCCTGGCCTCCCGGGCCGGCTTTTCACCTGCCAGTTTTCGATGGTAACGTGGCGAAAAAGGATTTCCCCTGTAGAAGATGATGACAAACTGATATACCTCGTTATCGTCGGTGGCATCGAAGTACCACCATTCGTAACCGCCCGGTTTGGTTTTGACTTTACTTACATCCTCTTTATAGTCCGATAACAAATTCATCGAATCTCTGACCGATTGATTCTAACGGAGCTCATGAAATCATTCTTACAATCTGTACGTTCCATCGCTTAGTTTATCCATAATTACCCAATAAATCATTAGCCATCCGGGGGTACGATTCCCGATCCATGGAAGTGCTGGTCACCTTTATTCTTTTTTATCTTCTAACCACCACGACGGTGCTGTTGATCAACCGAAGTGAATTTACGCCGTTGCTACCGCCCGACAGGATGGAACCGAGCGGAGACCTCCCTCTGGTGAGCCTATGTGTACCCGCCCGAAATGAAAGCCGGTCCATCAAGCGATGCGTAGACAGCCTGCTCGACCAAACCTATCCGAATCTGGAGATATGGGTGCTGGATGACCGCTCCACTGACGGCACTACAGAAATATTGAATCATCTTGCTGCTCAGCGGCCCGCAGATCTGCATGTGATCCATGGAGACCCCAAACCCGATGGATGGCTCGGCAAACCGTGGGCCTGCCATCAGCTCTCCCGCTCGGCTGGGGGGAGCATCCTGCTTTTTGCGGATGCCGACACCGTGCTCGAAAAAGATACCGTGAGCCGGGTGGTAGCCTCCCTGCAGCAGGAGAACCTGGATATGCTGACGGTCTGGCCCAAACAGCAGCTGGGTACCTTCTGGGAAAAGACCGTTGTCCCCCTCGTCTACCACGCCCTGCTGACGCTGCTTCCAGCACGGTATGTTTACCGGGATCCGCGCTGGCTCCCCCGGCCGCTGCGCAAAACCTTTGCCCCGATGTTCGCCGCGGCATGCGGACAATTCATTGCTTTTCGAAGTCACTGCTACCAAGTCATTGGCGGGCATAGCTCTGTACAATCCAGAGTGGTGGAGGATGTAGAACTGGCACGCCTAGTGAAGAGGGCTGGCTTCAGGATGAAGATGTATCACGGCGAAGCCTCGATATCGTGCCGGATGTACACCGACGGCAGAGAACTCGAGATGGGATTTCGCAAAAATTTCCTGGCCGGGTTCAATTACAGGGTTCCCCTGTTCGTGATGATGGGGCTGCTCCACCTGCTCGTGTTTATCGTCCCACTGATCGGAGCGCCCATTTACCTGGCAGGCGGCCAATACCTGTTGGGCGGAGGATTCGCCGCTGCCCTGCTGCTGATCTTTTTTCAGCGGTTCCTGCTGGCCATATGGTTCAATTGGAATTCATGGTATGGACTGCTGCACCCGTTAGGTGTGTTGTGGTTTATCAAGCTGGCGGTGGTTTCGCTTATAGACTACTATTGGCAGCGGACGGTGCAATGGAAAGATCGGCCGATCCGTTGAACTACGGACGGAATAACAAAGCGATCCCGATCAAACTAGCTGTTTATTTTTACTTCAGAACTGCTCATATTGGATCAGATGAAAGAAGCTGTCACCAAATATTTACGTTATCTGCAGATCGAGCGAAATGCTTCACCGCATACAGTGACCTCGTATGAAACCGATCTGACCCAGTTTCTGGAGTTTTGTACCACCGCTTTGGAGATACCTGATGACCAACTATCACCGGATCATATCGACCGGCTGACCATACGTCTTTGGCTGGGGGAGCTGTCGGACAACGGACTGACCAAAAGTTCTATCGCACGGAAAGTGGCGGCGATCCGTTCCTTTTTCAAATATTGTTTCAAACGGGGAATGATCCAGACCAATCCCGCCCACCACCTTATCGTGCCCAAAAAGGATAAAACCCTTCCGAAAACGGCCACCCCCGAAGATCTTGACCGCATGATGGAACTCCCCGACCTCAGCACCCCGGAAGGTATGCAGGACCGGGCGATCCTTGAACTGCTTTACGGGACCGGCATACGCCTCGGAGAGCTGGTAGCGCTGAATCTGCAGGATCTCAACATGGATCTCAGGCAGATCAAGGTGACCGGCAAGGGCAACAAGCAACGAATCGTCCCCCTCGGCGATACGGCCTTGAACCATCTGAAACAGCACATGAAGCACCGCAAACAACTGTTTGGTGATCAGACCGATGGCGATGCCAGAAAAGCGATATTCCTGGCGGCCGGCGGTCAGCGCATCTACCCGCGGCGGGTGCAGCGCATGGTGAAGGATTATCTGCAGAGAATCAGCGAGGTTACCCAGAAGAGCCCCCACGTGTTGCGCCACAGCTTTGCCACCCATCTGCTCGACCGGGGTGCCGACATTCGGGTGATCAAGGAACTGCTGGGCCATGCCAATCTATCTGCGACCCAGATCTATACCCATACCAGTGTTGAACGATTGAAAAATGTTTACCAATTAGCTCATCCCCGAGCTAAGAATTGATTAATTATCAGAGGAGGCTCATTTATGAAAACCACGTTCACAGCCCGTCATTTTGATGCCAGCAAGGATCTGCGTGAATACAGCGTGCAGTCGGTGCAGAAACTGGATCAATTTTATGACCGCATTGTTACCTGTGACATCATCCTGGAGCCGGTGCCCGATGACGAAGAACCGAAGCAGGCTGAACTCAACGTGAAAGTACCGCAGAAACTGCTGAATACCACCGAAAAGGCCTCAACCTACGAACAGGCAATCAACCGGGCCGTGGATACCATGTCGAGGCAGCTGAAGAAATACAAGGAAAAAAACTTTACCAACTACTGATCCCCTATGCCCTTTGGCAACTATGAACCGATACCCCGAAAGGAGAAGATCAGCGTATCCTACCTGGTCGACAAACTGAAGAATCGGGTCAACATCGAAGTGGAACCGCTGGCAGCGGCCGACTGTTCCGATCAGCGGTTTATTACCGAGGCCGACCTGCACCGTCCGGGTCTGGCGTTGGCCGGGTATGTGAAACTTTTCACCTATCAGCGCATACAGGTGATCGGCAATACGGAAACCAACTACCTTAAAAACCTTTCGGAGAAACAGCAGAAACAGGCGTTCGACAATCTGGTCAAGTTCAATATTCCGGTGATCTTCCTTACCGACAGCAACAAGCTTCCCGATTACCTGCTTGCTATGGCGGAAAATGCAGGTATCCCGATGTTCAGGACCTCTATCGAAACCACCCGTTTTATGTTCCTCATCCGGGATTTCATGGAGGATCAGTTTGCGATGCAGACCATGGTGCACGGATCAATGGTGGATGTCTACGGCATCGGTATACTGATCGCGGGCAAGTCGGGGATCGGCAAGAGTGAAGTGGCCCTCGACCTGGTGGAGCGGGGACACCGACTGGTCGCCGACGATGTGGTGATCCTCACTAAGAAGAGCAATGTGCTGATGGCCTCAGCCACCGAGATGAACAAACACTTCATGGAGATCCGGGGCCTTGGAATCATCGATATCATGTCGATGTTCGGTATACGTGCCGTTCGCTACCAGAAACGCCTGGAGGTAGTACTAGAATTATCCTTATGGGATGAGACTCAAGATATTGAGCGAACGGGACTTGACCAGGATATGACAGATATTCTGGATATCAAAATACCCTTGATACATCTGCCCATCACCCCGGGCAAGAATATCACGGTGATTGCGGAAGTGATCGCCATGAACTATCTGCTCCGCCATTACGGCTACGACGCAGCCAAAGCCTTCCAGGAAAAAATTAAGAAGCATATGGAACGTCGAAAAGAAGCCGGGGAGCTTCCAAAACGGGCTATAGAGTATTTTGAGGGGGATGTTGAGTAAAAGTAAAAATCTATTATATTCTTGTTCCCAGGATTAAAAAAAAGTAATTATTGTGTTAGGATTAATCTAATTACTTTAGTGAATAATAATATTAATGTATTAAATGTAACATTTCGTTGGCAGCGCACTCTATAAAAATAAACAGGAGTCATGGCTCTGAATAATTATTATTACTACGACGAGCAAAACTGCGAGTTTATCCCCGTTAAATACAATTCTCTTGAACGAATTGTTTACACCGCCTGTGTATGGATTCTGTGCGGTGTAGTTCTCTCCGGCATCAGCATCTCCATTCTCACAACCAGTATCGGCACGCCCGCCGAGATTGCACTCAAGGCAGAAAATCAGGAACTGATCAAGCAGTTTAAAAATACCAAGACCCGAATCTCCAAGCTCGACAAGGAATTGAATAAACTGGCCCGGGTAGACAACGAAATGTACCGTTCGGTGCTGGGCATGGAACCCATCCCCTATGATGAACGTCAGGCCGGAACCGGCGGTGCCGACATCTACTCTGATATGGATATTTACAGCGAGGAAACGGCAGAGATTCTCAAGTGGACTACCGAAAACCTTGAAAGCCTCGAACGGGGTATCAATATTCAGCAGCTGAGTTTTGACGAGATCAAGAATTTTTACAACAACAACCAGGAGATGATGAGCCATATTCCTGCCATCAAGCCGGTGAAAGGAATCATGCTCAGCGGGTACGGCATTCGGTTCCACCCGGTTCTGCGGATCAATCGCATGCACGACGGACTGGATTTCCGGGCCAATGTCGGCGATGAAGTCTACGCCACCGGTGACGGAGTGGTCAAATATGCCAACCTCAAGGGAACCTACGGCCGCTTGTTGATCATCGACCACGGCTACGGCTATGAAAGCCGGTACGCTCATCTCTCAGCCTTTGCCAAGGGCATCAAACCGGGTACCAGGGTCGAGCGCGGCGATGTGATCGCCTTCTCCGGGGAGTCGGGATTGGTTGAAGGGCCACACCTGCATTACGAAGTGATCAAGTCCCGCAGGACGGTCGATCCGATCAACTATCTGTTTGCAGACACCACTCCCGAGGAGTTTTTGATGTACCGCCAGATAGCGCTCACCAATGAGAAGTCGATGGACTGATCATCCGGCGATCCTGAATAATTCATACGTAGTAAACCACGGCTGCCTTCGGCGGCCTTTTTACTTTCCGTGATATTTGGCAGATATTTACATCTCGATTCAGTATCTACTGTCTACCAGCATTTTTTCAACTTTCAAACCTTGTCATTCTTATGAATATCAAGCAGCTTGTTCAGGTCACGCTCATAACCCTTCTTGCCGTTTTACTCCTGCCGGCACAGGGAGATTCACAGGAACAGCGTTCAAAAATTGCAGATACCTATCGTGACGCCGCCGATCGGATTATCGATGAAGCACTGGCCGACGAAACTGCGTTTGAAACGCTAACCTACTTCGGCGACCGGTTCGGGCCCCGGTTAAGCGGATCGAAAAGCCTGGAACGCTCAATCGACTGGCTGCTGAAGGAGATGAATAAAGACGGTTTCGACCGGATCTATACCCAGAAGGTGATGGTGCCCCACTGGGTGCGGGGTGAGGAGCATGCAACCCTGCTATCACCCCGGGAAAAGGATCTGCCCATGCTTGGGCTGGGCGGCAGCATCTCCACTCCCAAGGAGGGGATCGAGGCAGAGGTTCTGGTCGTTGGCAGTTTTGATGAACTCAGGGAGCGAGCTGCGGAAGCAAAGGGCAAGATTGTACTCTACGACGTACCGTTCACCAGCTATGGTGAGACGGTGCAATACCACACCCAGGGAGCCATAGAGGCGGCCAAAGCGGGGGCAGTTGCCAGCCTGATACGTTCTGTCGGTCCCTACTCCATGAAGACGCCACATACCGGCAACAGCCGTTACAGCGACGATGTAAAGAAGATCCCCCATGCCGCCATTACGCTTGAGGATGCCGCCATGCTGCATCGCATGCAGGAATACGGCGATAAAATCGTAATCCGGCTCTACATGGAGGCGCAGACCCTGCCGGATGCCGAATCACGCAATGTGATCGCGGAGATCAGGGGATCGGAGAAACCGGAAGAGATCGTGGTGCTGGGTGGGCATATCGATTCCTGGGACGTCGGACAGGGAGTGATGGATGATGCCGGTGGATGCCTGGCGGCCTGGGAAGCCCTGCGTATCATCAAGAAATTGGGTCTGCAGCCAAAAAGGACCATACGGGTGGTGCTGTGGACCAACGAGGAGAACGGACTGCGCGGGGCTCGCAAATACAAGGAACTGGTTCAAAAGGACGGGACGCTCGACGATCACGTCCTGGCGATGGAATCGGACAGCGGGGTTTTCGAACCCAAGGGCTTCGGCTTTTCAGGATCCGATGATGCATACTACATGGTCAGGCAGGTAGGACAACTGCTAGAACGGATCGGGGCCGGTAAGATCACCAGAGGCGGTGGCGGGGCCGATATCGGCCCGCTGATGCGGGAAGGAGTCCCCGGGATGGGGCTGCGCGTCGACGGCTCACGCTATTTCTGGTACCATCATTCGCCGGCCGACACCATCGACAAGCTGGATGCCGATGATTACAACAAGTGTATCGCTACCCTGGCTGTGATGGCCTACGTTGTGGCCGATATGGATAAGCGACTGCCCGGAGAAACAGGGGAATCGAACACCGAGTAGAATCTGCTGCATAAAGCCGTTACAGGCCGGTGACAGATGATATGACCCGACACAAGACCTTCAGGGGATCGATGCCGGGATAGCTAACTCGCAGTGCAGCCGGTCTTGAAAACAAAAGCAACTGGCACAGGGGCTCTTCCCTCGTGTCAGCTGTCCCCTTCCCTCTCTTCAAGAAACTTTTCAACCAGCCGCTCACCCGCTCTCAGCGATTGAACAACCCATTCCAGCCGCAGCTGGGCTTTTTCCTTGTCGCTGAGCCGCCATGGATATTCAGAGTCCCATAGCCGGTCTGTCAGGGCATAGAAACAAACCGCCGCACTGACAGATATGTTAAAACTTTCGACAAATCCGGCGATCGGTATCATCGCGTAATCGTCGGACGCCTCCAGTGCGGTATCGGATAACCCCTCCAGCTCGGCGCCAAACAGGACCGCAGTTTTTTTATCCAGCCCGATCTCATCGATATGCTTTTTTCCCTCATGCGGGGTAGCGGCGATCACCCGGTAACCGCGTTCCTTCAGCTGACTCACACAGTCGAGAGTGGCCTCCTCCCCCCTGCTCCTATGGCGGTGCAGGGTCAGCCACTGGTCCGCGCCGATCGATACGCCCTTGTTTGGGGAAAAACGATGTTCCCGCTCGATGATATGCACATCCTGAATGCCGAACCCGTCGCAGCTTCGAAGCACGGCGCTGGCGTTATGAGGCTGATAGATATCTTCCAGCACCACGGTAAGATATCGTGTTCGGTACTCCAGCACCCGGTTGATGGTCTCCAGCCGCTCAGAGGTTATAAAACCCGCAAGATAGTCCGTCAGCTCTTTTTTGAGGCGATCGTCCAACGTCTCGATATTGATCATCGATACCCGGAAGTAAATGACTGATTATTATTCAATTAGTTTTGCAACTATGATGTGGTATATAGTATACTTAAATACTAGCCATATCACATTAAGTTACGGAGGTTGCCATGTTGGTCCATGAGATTCTTACATCCAAAGGAAATGAGGTTTTCTCTATCAAACCCGATAATACCGTTTATGAAGCGATAGAAAAAATGGCGGACAAAAATATCGGGGCGCTGCTGGTGATGGATCAGGGGAAGCTGAAGGGAATCATATCGGAACGGGACTACCGCAACAAGGTGATTCTTAAAGGGCGCAGATCCAAGACTACCGAGGTAAGGGAGATCATGACGCCGGGCGTGTACTGTGTGGCTCCGGATCAGTCGATCGAGCAGTGCATGGCGGTAATGACCGAGAAGAAGATCCGCCACCTGCCGGTGATGAAGGGAGATGAAGTGGTCGGCGTGATCTCGATAGGCGATTTGGTAAAGTCGATTATCTCCCAGCAGAAGGTGGAGATCAACAACCTGAAGGAGTATATCACCGGTACCTATCCGGGATAAAACTTATCGCTGTTATTCTTCATCCTCGCAGCGCAGAACAAACCCTTTTTTACGGACGGTTTCGATGTAGTCGACCTCGGTATGGTCGCGCATCTTTTTGCGGAGATAGCTGATATAGACGTTGATATAGTTGGTCTGGGTGTCGAAATGAATATCCCACACTTTTTCCGCGATCTCCTCCTGGGTGACAATGCGGTTCTTGTTTTTCATCAGGAAGACCAACAGGTTGAATTCGTTGTTGGTCAGATCAACCTTCGCCCCGTTGATGGTGAATTCGCGTTCCAGCAACTTCACCTTCAGCTCGCCGCAGGTCAGAATCTGTTCCGGGCCGCCGTCGCCACTTCGGCGGGTGATCGCCTCGATACGGGCCATCAGCTCCTCGGTGTTGAAGGGTTTGGTCAGATAGTCATCGGCGCCGACCTTCAGGCATTTGATCTTGACATCGGTCTCCTGTTCGGCAGAGAGCACCAGGATGGGCGTGGTGATATCCTGATCCCGGATATTTTTCGCCACCTCATATCCATCCCCATCGGGTAGACCCAGGTCCAATATGATGATATCGAAATCCTCGTTGACCGCCAGCTCCTCCCCCTGTTTGGCATTTTCCGCCTGCATCACATCGCTGCCGTCGTGCTCCAGTACGGCTCTCACCAGGGTTCGAACAGAAGGGTCGTCCTCTATCACTAATACATTCATATTTTATAAGATTTTAAGATCTATATCCTGAAATACACCCTCAATTAATTGTAAAAAACTACTAAATAATAAACATATACTAATTTAATTGTCAAAGCGATTTCTTATAAATGTTTTATTTTATTCCTCCCCTGTCAGCCATCGCTCGCAAAGCTGTACCCATGGTCTGTCAGCCAGTCCGATATCTCATCGAGATAGGGCCGGGTGAGTCGATGACCTTCGTCGATCTCCCGAAATTCGGCGCGCGCTCCCCACTCCTTCAGTTCCTTCACCGATTGCCGCTGCCCTTCACTTTTCACGCTCTCATCGCGTTTCCCGTGCAGGGCCAAAATATGCTGATGCGAGATGTCGATCTCACCCCCTTCAAATACCTCCGTCTTGATGCGGGCTCCCACGACCACCAGCTCGTTTACATAATTCCACCGCGAAAGCGCAAAATAGCCGGCAAGGTATCCCCCCATCGAATACCCGACGAGACATAACCGCTCTATCTCGAGTGTACGACGCATGGTATCGACGATCTCCTGAAGAAAGGCTGAGCTCTGTTCCAGCGACCGGACAAACTGATCCGGATCGCCATCATACAAGTACCACGCCCTGCCCCAATCCTCCACCTTTTTTTCCCGGGAACGGTCATACAGCGGATAGGGACCCTGTACAAACAGGTGGTAGGCTTCCAGTTCAATCAGAGGTTTCAATTTGTCCTGGAAGCGGTCGATGTTTTGGGAAAAACCGTGCAGATAGACCATCAGCGGTTTCTCTCCCTCCCTGCCCGTCTCGAGCAATTTATAAGGCACCTCAAGGTTGAAGGAGGTTTCACCGGAAAGCAAAACATTGTGCATGGTTATTCAAGTATCAGCGGGTTGATATCGATGAAGGATAAATATATCATTTTTTCACTTACCGGCCATTTCCGGGATCTTTGCTGCTGGGACGATAACTCTTTAATCCGGAGTTTGCAGATATTTTTGGGAATTACCGTGTCGGCCTGTTACTTTCCTCAGAGCAGAAAACATGAACGAATTATTTCACCATGGGTGATGATATCAGAACCGACTGGACCGGGGAAGAAATTTCAGAGATCTACAACAGCCCCCTGATGGACCTCATCTACCGGGCCGCATCGGTACATCGCAATTACCATGAAACCGGGGAGGTCCAGGTCTGTACCTTGCTTTCGATAAAGACGGGCGGCTGCCCGGAAGATTGTGCCTATTGCCCGCAGTCGGCCCGCTACAACACCGATGTGGAATCGGGACGAATACTGGATGCCGAGGAAATTCTGAGCGCCGCCAAAAAGGCCAAGGAGGCTGGCAGTACCCGGTTCTGTATGGGAGCTGCGTGGCGCAACGCCCGCAAAAACGACGATTTCGACCGGGTGCTGAAGATGGTGACAACGATTACCGAGATGGATATGGAGGTGTGCTGTACGCTCGGCATGCTCACCGACGAGCAAGCCAGGCAGTTGAAAGAGGCCGGACTCTACGCCTACAATCACAACCTCGACAGCAGTGAGGAATTCTATAACCGCATTATCTCCACGCGTTCCTACCAAGACCGACTGGATACCCTCGGCCATGTCCGGGAGCACGATATCTCGGTCTGCTGCGGCGGCATCATCGGGATGGGTGAGACGGAAATCGACCGCATCGAACTGATTCACAACCTGGCTACCATGCCGGAGCATCCCGAGTCGGTTCCGATAAATGCGCTGATCCCGGTAAAGGGTACGCCACTGGAGGACCAGCCGCCCGTTCCCTGGCACGAGATGGTGCGCATGGTGGCCACCGCCCGTATTGCAATGCCCCGGTCGATGGTGCGCCTTTCTGCCGGGCGTGTGAACATGAGCATCGAACAACAAGCGCTCTGCTTTATGGCCGGATCCAACTCAATTTTCACCGGAGAAAAACTACTTACTACCGATAACAATACCCTGGATGATGACCGGCGGATGTTCGAGATCCTTGGGCTTAAGCCCCGCGAAGCCTTCAAGGACGCCCGACCCGAGCACCTCCCGGATAAAAGTGAAGCCGCTGAATAACCTATTGATTAACTATATTTCATAGCCTTTCTCCCGACCTGCCCGGGTTGGAACAATGCGATCGTACGTAGTTGTTGTTGAATGTTCATCCCTTCAAACCAAACCGGACAGACTTATGAACTTGAACTGGTACGGCCTGTTTGACCCCCTGGAAAAAGAAAAAATCAGAAATGAAACAACCTCCCAAGCAGGTATTTACCTGCTGATGGTTCAGCTTCAGGATAACAAGTGGGGTACCCTCTATGTCGGACAGGCGGACAATATCCAGGAAGAGCTCGTCGATCAGCTCTCAGTCGAGGAAAGCGATGCGTATGATTGCATCAAGGAGAACAGGCTTAACTATCCATGCGGATTTCTGTTTGCCCCGCTGGATGGCCAGCGCGAGCGCGACCGGGTGCAAAAATACCTATACGATTATCTCGAACCGGAATGCAATTCCGAAGATCCGGGCGGGGCCTCCACCCGTGTGAACCTCCCGGATATTTAAACCGATTAAGCCTGTGCCGGCTGCATTGACCTTTTTGATGGCAGGCAGATAAGGTATATTGCTGGGAAGACTCTAAATCCGCTGTCTATGTCCGACGAATATCTATCCCTGGAAACACTTCCCCCATCCGTCAGGCAGTGGAAACAAGAGGGGGCCGTTATCAATCTGGCAGATATTGAAGTTTTTTATATCGATGCCGGAGTTGACCGCCGACGACCGGCGGTGATGTTGCTGCACGGTTTTCCCACCAGCAGCTACGACTGGCACCGCATCCTACCCTATCTGAAGAACCGACGCATAATCCTGTTGGATCTGCCCGGCCACGGACTCTCCGGCAAGCCTGCCGATTACAGCTACTCCCTGATGGAACAGGCCGATATCGTGGAGATGCTGATTCAAAAGCTGGATATCGACACGGTGGATCTGGTCGCTCACGACATGGGAACCAGTATAGCCACCGAGCTGATAGCCCGTCGCATGCGGAATCTTCTGCATTTTGACATTCACTCGCTGATACTGATGAATGGTAGCATTCATATCGAACTGGCCAGCCTGACGATCTCCCAGCGAATCATGCGTTCGCCGGCAGCGGGCCTCTTTGTGCGAATTGTAAATCAGCCGTTTTTCCGCTGGCGTATGTCCCGGCTGATGGGCCGGCAGCTGCCTGACGAGGAATATGAGGCGATGTGGTACCAGCTGCGTTACCGCGACGGACACCTGCGGCTGCCGCAGATAAACCGGTATCTGGAAGAGCGCAAGCGATATTGGCATAGATGGGTCGGCGCCCTGAAGCAGTCGCATCTGCCGGTTCTGATCCTCTGGGGCCCGGAGGATCCGGTGGCGGTACCGGCCATAGCCGAAATGCTACACCGGGAAATACCCCAATCCAATCTTAAATGGCTGGAGGGACTGGGGCATTATCCACAGCTTGAGAATCCAGAACTCTCTGCAGAAACAGTGCTGAATTTCTGGGATGAAGGCTGATGCTTGTCCTTTTACACTAAGCTGTTATATTATTTTAAAAACACCCGATGTATTATGCCTTGGTTCATTTTCCGGATATAGAGATCGGCCCGATCCAGCGGTTCAGGAAAAAGTATGATCCGTCATTCAACCTGGTAGAGCCGCATATCACAGTAGTATTTCCTGTACCTGATCAGGTGGGCCGACCCGTTCTTGAACGCCATATCAAATTGGTACTGGATGACTGGCAGCCTTTCGATATCGAAATCAGCGGAACGAGGAGATCATGGGACCATTGGCTGCTGTTGACCCTGAAAGGGGGAAATGAAAATGTAATTCAACTAAACCGGGATCTGTACACCGGCATCCTGGCTCCATTCCGAAGGGATGACCTGGGATTTATTCCGCACCTAGGAGTGGGATTATTCGTCAAAGACGGAGACTATAATTTCAAGGATCCCAAAGCGCTGGATCTGGACCGGAATGCATTCGATAAAGCTCGGAAGGAAGCCGAAGCGCTGGACATGCCGTACCATTCTGCGTTCAACCGGTTGGATCTGCTGGAGCTGAATAATGAAATGTCCGACTTGAACAAAGTAAAAACCTATCCACTATAAACCTGGATTATGACCAACGACAAACCGCTATCGTCCGAGTTTCCTTTTGAATCCAATTATGTGGAGATTTATGGATCCAGGATACATTATATCGACGTCGGTTCCGGCGACCCCATCCTGTTTCTCCACGGCAACCCCACCTCCTCCTACCTGTGGCGAAACATCATCCCTCACCTGAGTGATCAGGCCCGGTGCATCGCCCCGGACCTTATTGGAATGGGTCTTTCCGGCAAACCGGATATTGAATATCGTTTCGTTGACCATGCCCGGTATTTAGAGGGATTCATCGAAAAGCTTGGACTAGCCAATATCACCCTTGTCATCCACGATTGGGGTTCGGCCCTCGGTTTTCATTATGCGATGCGAAATGAAAATAATATCAAGGGAATTGCCTTTATGGAGGCGATCCTCAACACGGCGACCTGGGAGGATTTTCCGCCGGAGTTCACACGCATGTTTAAGCTCTTCCGCACCCCTGCGATCGGGTGGTTTCTTATCTCGGTACTGAATCTCTTTGTGAAGCAGGTGTTACCGAAAGGCATCATTCGAAAACTATCCGACAAGGAGATGGAATATTACCAAGCCCCCTACCCCCGCATCAAGGACCGAAAACCGGTGTGGCGATGGCCCAACGAAATTCCGATCGAAGGAACACCGAAGGATGTGGCACGGATCGTCAATGAGTACAACCGCAAACTCCGCGAATCGGATTTGCCGAAGCTTCTGTTCCATGCCCGTCCGGGTGCAATACTGGGACCCGGTGTGTTAGAATGGTGCAGTAACAATCTGAAGAATTTGCAAACGGTGGATCTGGGCAAGGGGATCCACTACCTGCAGGAGGATCACCCGCACGCCATCGGCCGTGAGCTGGCCGAATGGTATCGATCGTTTACCACAGAAAATACCGGTGAATATTGACCCTGCTGCGGATCATTTGATCTCCCAGGTTTCCGGACCCTCCAGCAGTGCATCCAGATCCGGTGCGCCCTTGTTCTTCTTGGCCTCCTCAACCTGGTAGATCACCCCCTCCTCGTAACAGGGACGTTCGTCGGCATAGAGCACACCAAAGGGCCGCGGCATCGGCATGTTATGATCCGATTCGGGATCATCGAAAAAGCGCGAAAGCAGGTGCGCCTTGGTGGAGTCATTTTCATCGTGAATCCAGAGATCCTCCTTGCTGTACTCCTCGAGATTCACCACCTCCGGCCTGAGCCCGTCCAGACGTATTCCCTTCTCCTCGTTCTCACCGAAGATCAGGGGTTCACCGTGTTCCAGGTAGATCGCTTCCCTGGGGCGTGATTTCTTGTCGGTGTAAAGCTCAAACGCCCCGTCGTTGAATACGATACAGTTCTGGTAGATCTCCAGCATGGAGGTACCTTTGTGCTGGTGCGTCCGTTGAAGCATCGACTGCATATGCCGCGGATCGCGGTCCATAGTGCGGGCCACGAAACTTCCATCCGCTCCCAGACTCAATGAGAGCGGGTTAAAGGGGTGATCGATCGATCCGAAGGGAGTCGATTTGGTAACCGCTCCCTTGTTGGATGTGGGCGAATACTGCCCCTTTGTAAGTCCGTATATCTGGTTGTTGAAGAGCAGCAAGTTGACATCCACGTTGCGACGCAGCAGCTGCACAAAATGGTTGGCCCCGATCGAAAGGGAATCGCCATCTCCGGTGATAACCCATATGCTCAACTCCGGTCGCGATACCTTCAGTCCGGTTGAGATCGCTGGAGCCCGTCCGTGGATCGAATGCATACCGAAGGTTTCCATGTAATAGGGAAAACGCGCCGCACACCCGATCCCGGAGATGAAAACGATATTTTCCTTGGGTACGCCGATCTCGGGCATTGCATTCTGTACCTGTTTCAGGATCGTGTAATCGCCGCAACCCGGGCACCAGCGAACATCCTGGTCGGATGAAAAATCCTTGCTGGTGTATTCGGGTATATCTCCATTGCCGTTTCCCCGGCTATCCAGGTGTTGGTCGATTTTTGATTGGTCAGCCATAATAAGCTTTACTTGTTGATATTAATGATCGTTTCCTTTACCGGGACTTGATGGCGGCGGTGATATCCTCCTTGAGCTCCTCAACGCCGAAGGGACGTCCCTTGATCTTGTTGATCCCCTTCGCCGGTATCACAAATTGATCCCGAAGCAACCGTACCAGCTGGCCGTTGTTGATCTCCGGTACCAGCACCTTGTCATAGCCGCTCAGCAACTCACCAAGGTTTTTGGGGAAGGGAGCAAGGTATCGCAGATGGATGTGCGAGACATCCACCCCTTCCTCCCTCAGCTCATGAACAGCGGTTCGGACCGATCCGTAGGTTGAGCCCCAGGCCACCACCGCTGTATCTCCATTTTCCACGCCGTTATCGATCTCCTGGAGTGGAATAAATTCCGCGATCCTGTTTCTTTTTTCCTCCCGCATCTCCACCATCATCTGATGATTTTCGGGATCATAGGAGACATCTCCAGTCTCATGCTCTTTCTCCAGTCCGCCTACCCGATGTTCGATGCCGGGGGTTCCGGGGATGGCCCAGCGCCTCACAAGCCGATCATCCCTTACATAGGGCAAAAACTTGTCGGCTTCCGGTTCCCGGGCCGGTTCAAACTCCACCTCGATGACGGGCAGATCGGCGCTTTTCGGAAACTTCCATGGCTCCGCGCCGTTGGCCAGGAATCCGTCGGATAGGAACATCACCGGAATCATATGCTCCAGGGCGATCCGGCAGGCCTCAAAAACGGTTTCAAAACAATCGGCCGGTGAGCGCGGTGCCACTACAGCCACCGGGCTCTCCCCGTTGCGCCCGTAAAGCGCCTGCAGCAGGTCGGCCTGCTCGGTTTTAGTCGGCATGCCGGTGGAGGGGCCGGCACGCTGTATATTCAGTATCACCAGCGGCAGCTCCAGGATCACCGCCAGCCCGATCGCCTCCCCTTTCAGGGCGATGCCGGGCCCGGATGAGCTTGTAACCCCCAGCGATCCGCCGAAGGCCGCCCCGATCGCCGAAGAAACGGCGGCGATCTCATCCTCTGCCTGGAAGGTGTAGATATCAAAATGTTTTAACTTGGACAGCCCGTGCAGCACATCCGAGGCAGGCGTGATCGGATAGGATCCAAAAAAGAGCGGAAGCTCGCTCTTGCGCGCAGCCGATACCAGGCCGAGTACCGTGGCGTCGTTGCCGGTAACATTTCGGTAGATGCCCGGCTCAATGGTCGCTTCCTTGACCGTGTAACGCGAGGTGAACACCTCGGTGTTCTCCCCGTAATGGTAACCATCCTTCAACGCCTTGACATTGGCTTCCGCAATCGCTTCGTTATCGGCGAATTTCTTTCTGAGGAATTTGATAGTTGAATCCAGCGGCCGGTTATACATCCAGTAGAGCAGACCCAAGACAAACATATTCTTGCAGCGGTCGACATCCTTGTAGGATAGATCGCTATCGGATAAGCTCTCCCGGGTCAGCTTGGTTATATCCACCTCCAGCACGGAGTACCCCTCCAGGGTATCATCCTCCAGCGGACTCTCCTCCTTGTCATATTTGGCCAATCCCAGGTTGCGCTTGTCAAAGCCGGAGGTGTTAGCGATGACTATTCCCCCCTTGCGAAGCAGCGACAGGTTGGCCTTCAGGGCAGCGGCATTCATCACCACCAACACATCGCACATATCGCCGGGGGTCATGATCTCCTTGCTGCCGAAATGCAGCTGAAAGGAGGAGACCCCGGGCACTGTACCGGCCGGTGCGCGTATCTCAGCCGGAAATTCGGGCAGGGTACGCAGATCATTGCCCTCCAAAGCGGTGGTGTTGGTAAATAGCGTGCCGGTCAGCTGCATGCCGTCGCCGGAATCGCCGGCAAATCGAATCGTTACCTCTTCCTGGACTTTGTTCTCTGTAGTCATGGATATGGGAATATGGCCGTGTTCAAGCTGTAAGAAAGTTTCTATTCTAATCGCCTACTATAGTAATTACAAAAAAAATGAGACTAATTGCCACATTTAACTGTAAAACAGTGCTAGGTGAGCTCTGAAAGTAGTGCCTTAATTCCCCGATAGATTTCCTGCAGCTTTGCCGGTGTTACACAGTATGGGGGCATCAGATAGAGCACATTGCCCAGCGGCCGCAGCAACAACCCCTTTTCTATACATTTTTTCTTTATCTGAAGGGCAACTTCATCAAGGTATCCACCTCCCTCTCCCGTGACAAGATCCATTGCCGCAATGGTACCGGTAACTCTCAGGCGGTTAAGGTCGCTGACGTCAGCAAGCTCTTGCATCGCTTCGCGGTGCCAGTTTTCCATCTGGGAATACACCGGTCTATGCTCATCCATCAGTTTCAGCGAGGCCAGGGCTGCCGCGCAACCGAGCGGATTGGCAGTATAGCTATGGCCGTGCCAGAAGGTCTTTAGCGGGTCACTGCTTCTGAATATATCGTAAATCTCATCGCTGCAAACCGTGACAGCCAACGGAAGAAAGCCCCCCGTAATCCCCTTGGCCAGACAGATGATATCCGGTGCCACTCCGGCCCGTTCGGATGCGAAAAAAGAACCGGTGCGTCCAAATCCGGTCATCACCTCGTCAAAGATCAGCAGCGTGCCGTAACGGTTACAGGTTTCCCGCAACTTTTGGATAAATTCCGGTCGGCACATTCGCATCCCCCCCGCTCCCTGTACCAGCGGTTCAATCAGGACGCCCGCATACCGGGCGGGATACTCGGTCAGTTTCGCTTCCAGTGTCTCAATAATGTCATTCTCCCTGTCAGCCGCGGTATGATCGTCGATCCAGGTTTCCGGATAGGATAGAAATTCCACATCGAAGAGGAGCTCTTTAAACACCTCGGTAAACACCGACCGGTCGCCGGCCGACATCGCCCCGAAAGTATCCCCGTGATAGGCCCCCTCAAAACAGATAAAAGTTTTTCGCCGCTCCCCCGTGTTGGTCCAGTATTGATAGGCGATCTTCATCGCCACCTCCACGGCGGTGGAGCCGTCGTCAGAAAAGAACACCCGATTGAGGTTCCCCGGAAGTTTGGCTGCCAGGGATTCGGCCAACTGTTCCGCAGGCTCGTGCGAGAAGTTGGCAAAGATAACCTGTTCCAACCGGTTTGCCTGCTCCGAAATTGCAGCTGCAATATCGGGATGGGCATGGCCGTGCAGGTTCACCCACCAGCTGGAGATGCAGTCCATAATGCGCCGGCCATCTTCCAGTTCGAGCCAGATTCCCTCTCCTTTTACGACTTTCAGCGGTTCAGGCGCATCTTCTATGATGGTAAAGGGATACCAGATATTGGGATGCATGGTTACGTCAGGTATAGAATTTTAGATAGTGTCAAGAGAGTTGATCAACGACTGAAATTCTTATCAAACTCTTTTTCAAGCAGATCCGGTGAAATTTCCGGGAGGGGGCCAATCTCGGCTAACACTTCGGTATTTCCATAGTGTTCGATCGCCTCCCGATTGCTTTGATTTTTCGGTCCGTTCATGACCACACCGAGAATGGGGATACTCCGATTTCGCAACGCCTCCAGGGAGAGAAACGTGTGGTTGAGCGTACCCAGTTCGCTTCGAGATACCAGCAGTACCGGCAGTTCCAGGTATTTGATCAGATCGATAATCATATCCTCCTCATTGAGCGGCACCAGCAGACCGCCCGCTCCCTCCACCACCAGCGGCAAATTCGATATTTCGGGCAGCTCGAAATCGTGGAGATGAATCGAAACCTGGTCCAGTGCCGCAGAGGCATGCGGAGAAAGCGGTTCCTGGAGCCTGTATCGTTCCTCAAGGACCCGCTGGTCACTCAACCCGGTAACACGTTTTACCAATTCACTGTCGGTTTCCTCGTGCAATCCCGATTGGATCGGCTTCCAATAGGTACCATCCAGTCCCAGCGTCAGCATAGCGGAAACCACCGTCTTACCGATACCGGTATCGGTGCCGCTCACAAAAAATCTTTCTGGAAAATTTCTCATCGGGTCGGATGGTTCAGTTTATACTTTCGGTCCGGCTAAATGTATCAAGCCAGATCTTCGAAATAAAGAAAATCGGAATTAAAGCGGTACCGCCGATTGAATCCCCCACGACAATTCGGCTCAGGAATCATAATTCCGTTTTACTGCCAGGAACACCACATGCCAGCTGACCTGCACCGGGCCGTCGGACCGGCTGTCCCAGTGATCGATCAACATCTTCATCTGGGCCGGAGAAAGGTGGCGGCCTTGTTCTTGTGTTCCGGCTCCCAGTTTCTTGATATGCCGGAAAAAATCCACCGAACTGTCGAACTCCTGTTTGATCCGGTCCTCGTAAAAATCGACCTGCACCGGACCGCCCGACATCTTGATCACCATCTCCTCGGTATCCGGAAGAGGGTTCCGTGTGAAGGGCAATCCCAGCTCCACACATGCCTCTTTCCATTCCGGAAAGCACTCATGGCCCGGAAAGGAGGCCAGTAGCAATCCACCCGGTTTGGTAAGCTCCAGAAAACGGCCAAGGGTTAAGTAGGGATCTTTGAACCACTGAGCGGCAAAACCACTGATCGTCATTGCATACTGCGGTTGTTCACTTACTGTCAGCGCTTCTGCATCTCGCCGGGCAAAGGTCAGATTGTCGATCCCACTAAATTTCTCCTCGCAGAAATGAATCATCTCCGGCGAAATATCGACGGACCTGATTTCACGGCTTGGAAATAATTCCAGCAGCCCCTCGGTGACAAACCCGGTACCGCAGCCTACCTCCAAAATAGGTCCGGATGGTAAAATACCCCGCCAGGGCTCGAGGGATGCGATCAGCCGTTCGGCCGCCTCTTTCTGAACGCTGGCGTAGCACTCGTAATAGCTTGCGGCATTGCCGAACCGGTTTGCAATCTGTCGTTTTCTTCGGTCAATATTTTTTGATACCTCGCTCAACTTCAACTATCCGGTTATGAATTTTCCAACAGTTCATTCAATTCAGGTTCGATGAATGACCAGCACTGTTCAAGATGGGTGAAGGGCAGGGCGTGGCCCGCTTCTTTGACCTCAAAATAGCGGGCTCGATCCCGCAGCAATGTATAAAGCTCCCTCCCTTTCGATTTGGGTACGATGCGGTCCTGCGATCCGTGAAGGATACAGATCAACTCGGCGCTCTTCAGCATACCCGGATTCAACTCTACCTCATCCAGCACATTTAGATCGTTCAACATCCGCTGATCTCTAAACTCGCCCGATAGCTCAGGAATCCGCTCCGGCGACATGGAGCTGTTGCTGTAAAAATCCTTCAGTACCTCTTCAGGTTCCAACCTGAATTTTTTTATCATCTGACGCAGCATCAGCTTTGACCTCCTTTTAAGCTGAATAGCTGTGGGATGAAAATTCAGAAAACCGCTGAATATTACAATCAAATCCGATCGGCTCAGCTGGTCTGCCGGGCATAGATGCAATCCGAAGGAGTGTAGAAAAAGTATGTTGAGCGTATCATCATCTGTGAACGATGGATCGCTTGTATCCCCGTAGTATCCCCGGTCGAAGGATTTAAATGCGATCGATTCGGGAATTACCGATTTCCACTCCTTCCAGCAGCTGCGGTCGAACCCCCAACCATGGTATGTGATCAGTTCATGCTCCACGGCTTCCCCACTGCCTGAATGCATCAAGCAGCCGCTCGATATGTTCGGCGGTGTGTGCACTCGTCAAGGTTAATCGAATGCGGGAGCTGTCCTCCGGAACGGTCGGGGGGCGGATCGCCACTGCCAGCAATCCATGCTTCTCCAAATGTTCAGAGAGTGCCAGAGTTTCGTTTTCGTCTCCTGTAAGGATTGGGACAATCTGCGAATCGGCCTCGATCGTGCGGTACCCTAACTCAGTCAGTGCACTGCGCACCCCGTGAATCTTGTGCCGCAGTGCTACCCGTTCCGGCTTCAGACCGGGCATCAGCTCCAGGGCCGCATCCACCGCTCCGATCACCGGCGGCGGCAAGGCCGTGGTATATATGAACCCGGAACAGAAATTGACCAGGTACTCCTTCATTTTATTAGAACAGGCGACAAAGGACCCGAATGCACCAAATGCTTTCCCAAAGGTCCCCAGCACCAGGTCGATGCCGTCCACACCGTGAGCGAGCCCCTTACCATCCTCTCCCCACACTCCTACCGCGTGGGCATCGTCGACAAAAAGCAGTGCCTCATAATGATTCGCCAGTTCGGTGATCTTTGGGATATCCACCCGGTCCCCGTTCATGCTGAAAAGCGACTCGGTGACAATCAGGATCCGGTCGTGGTTCTCCTCCCGTGCCCGCTCCAGCATCGACTGCAGGTGCCCCATGTCGTTATGATCAAAGCGCCTGAATGTTCCCCGGCTCAGCAGTGAACCCTGTATCAGGCTGTTGTGCGACAGCCTGTCTGCCAATACCAGCGAATGACGGCCGGTCAACGTTTCAATGATCGTGCTGTTGGCCTGAAAGCCAGAGTTGAACAATAATACCGATTCCGAACCGAAAAACTCTGCGAGCTTCTCCTCGAGGGACAGATGTATATCAAAGCTGCCGCTGATCAGCCGGGAGGCGGTGGAGCCGGTGCCGTATTGATCAGCGTAGGCCTTCGCCCGTTCTGCCAGTGCGGCATGCCGGGCGAGACCCAGGTAGTCGTTGGAGCTGAAATCCACCAGCTTCCGGCCATCTTTGAGGACGGTAGCCGGTTCAGCAGCGGGTTTTACCGGTTGCAGGTTGCGATAGGTATGCAGTTTCCGCCGCTGCTGCAAGGCCTGTTGCATAAAAGGCCACGATCTGTATCCACTCACTTAATTGGTAGCCATCGGGTTAGATTTATTCCAGGTCGAATCGCTTTGAAAAGTCCGAATCATGGCCCGGAACTGACGTACAAAGCGCCGCTTGTGATATCGTGGTGCAAACTGGCCAAATTCCATGATGAATAATCGATTGGTCTCGTCGTCATACACGGTTAGATTGACAAACGGACCACCCATCGCGTCGTTGGTCATGCGCCATGTACCGAGTGTTTCATAGGCCAGGTCTCCCCGGTATTCAAAGGACTCGGACTCCACCTGTCGCCGGTATTCAGTGGTTAAATACGACTCCTCCCGCGTACCGCGGATGAATACTTTCATCAGTGAATCGCGTTTGGCATTGATCCAGTCCTTGTCGAGGTAGCTGATATCGGCAACACCTTCTTTCCACCAGATCCAAAACCAGCGCCGGTTGTCCGGAAGATTTCTACGCATGGTCAAGAAATGATTTCTGTGATCATCGTCCGTCCATGAGGTATCCACATTGATAAACCAGTCGTGTTGGATGCCGATTTTCCAGCCATACTTGTCCCAGAGACTGTCCTGCTCCAGCTCGACCCGTCTGCCTCGCTCATATACTTCGTACTCCCACCGGCGGAGTTCCTTGTCGAGGATGCTCTCGGCCAGTCGCTCCTCGGCGTTTCGGATTTTTCGGGCCAGAGCGGAATCGCTGGTCGATGTGAGGATCACCGAGTACTGGTCGCGATACCATCTATCCTCGAAGGGGAAAGCAAAGCTCTGCCCATCCCTCACATTCTGTTCCAGGCTGTCGGAGAGAAGGGCTCTTACGAAGTCCGCGACATTGGAATTGGAGTTGATAGGTGTGGCGATGATGATGTTTTTTCTCTTCTTCAGCTGTTCCAGTTCCTCATTGGATTTGAAATCTCTGAATTCAAGGCTTAAACGGGGTTCCGGCTGGGGCAGCGTCTCGATACTGCCTCCATAGGTCGACCGGATGGCGTTGGCCGTCTGGCTGTCCCACTGCGTGGAGTCCATAATGACAGTTGCATGACCGAATTCGCCCTGGGCTAGTTTACGGTAGTCGCCGCCGCAGGAAACAATGAACACCGACACGACAAGCAGGCTCAATAATCTTCCGAGTATCTTCATGTTTTTATATTGTTTCAGGATTGTTTTTCACCATACTTCAACGATTCAACAAAATCAAACACCTTTTCTTTCCAACCCTCATGTGGATAATGTTCACGGATCACGTCGATAAGCGCACTTCCTACGATAAAGCCATCTGTATTAGCGGCGATTTGCTTTGCATCCGCATGCGACCGAATACCAAAACCGACCAGGACGGGATTATCCGTGATGTTATCCTTCACCCGATCGATAAAACGACGGACTGAAGCCGCTACTTCATCCCCTTCCCGGGCGCCTGTGACACCGGTGACCGATACGCAGTAAACGAACCCCCGCGATTGACGGTCGATCCGGCGCATACGCTCGTCGGGGGTATTCGGAGCCACCAGGTAGATCAGCGGTATACCCGATTTCTCAGCGGTCTCCGCTATCAGAGCTGATTCCTCCGGTGGGATATCGGGTACAATCAGTCCGTCCACACCGGCCTTAGCAGCCTTTTTGCAAAATTTCTCGACACCGTAACGCAGAATCGGGTTGACATATCCCATCAAGATCAGCGGCAACTCCGACTTCGACCTGATCTGCAACGCCATATCCAGGATCTTATCCATGGTAATACCGTTGTCCAGGGCCACCTTGCTGGAATACTGGATGGTAGGACCGTCGGCCAGGGGATCGCTGAAAGGCATTCCCAACTCCACCATGTCGGCTCCATGTTGTTCGAATCCGGCTACCAG